>JAYUYU010000661.1:0-4343 GCA_043752365.1 Myxococcales bacterium
CGCGTGCGCCAGCAAGCGTCACTGCAGCTTCGGGGCCGTGAAGCGGGGCGACCGCTGTACGAGCTCCTGCAGAACGACGCGCCTGGTATTGGGCTGGAAGCCTTGCCCAAGCCGACGCCGGGCGACTTGTTTTTGGATTTGGAGGGTGACTCGTTCGTGCTCGACGACGGGCTGGAGTACCTGTTCGGGTTGGTCGACTTCGGCGAGCCCGAGCTGGATTTTACCGTCCGCGACGCTGGCGGCCCGGCGCGCTATCAGGCCTTTTGGGCTACGAATCGCGCGGAAGAGCGGCGCGCGTTCGAGCAGGTCATCGACCGCGTGCTGCTGGGGCGCGAGGAATTTCCCAACCTGCACCTTTATCACTTTGGGCACCGCGAGGCGGACGCGTTGAAGAAGCTGTCGTGCCGGCACGCGACGCGCGAAGCCGAGGTCGACCAACTACTGCGCGACGGCGTGCTGGTCGACCTGCTGCCGGTGGTTCGACATGGCTTTCGTGCTTCGGTCGAAAGCTACAGCTTGAAAGAGCTCGAGAGCCTGCATGGCTACCAGCGTACGACGCCGCTGCGTGCGGCGGCACGCGCGATGCAGCTCTTCGGCTGGTGGCTCGAGACCGGTGACGAGCAGCTGCCGATAGCCGAGCTGAGAGCGGACGTCCAAAGTTACAACGAGGACGACTGCCGCTCGACCGCGCAGCTGCGCGACTTCTTGGAGCGCTTGCGCCTTGAGCTGGCAGCACAACGCGGTACGCCGCTGAGCCGCCCCGAGCGCGCAGCCAGCAAGCCGCCCGAGGCGCTGCACGAACGCCAGCAACTGACGCGAGCGTTGGCGCTGCGGCTGACCGAAAATGCCGCGCACCCACGAGCCAAGGAGCGGCAGTTGTTGGCCAATTTGCTCGAATTTCACTGGCGCGAGGCCAAGAGCGGCTGGTGGGAGCACTACCGGGCCGTCGAGCTTGCCCCGGCCGACCGCTTGGAAGACCGTAGCTGCATCGCGGAGCTCACGCTCGTGAAGGAGCTGGAGCGAGTCAAGCAGTCGATCGTGTACTTGTACGAGTTTCCGGAGCAGGACCACTCGCTGCGCACGACGCCCGAGCCGTGCGACCCCGAAACCGGCAAGCCGCCGGGCGAGGTGCTCGAGGTTGGTGCGCGCCACGTGAAGCTCAAGCGCGGCGTGCGCTCGACCGCGCAGCATCCGAGCGCACTCGTCGTTGGCAAGCCGATTGATAGCAAGCCCTTGCCTGAAAGTTTGCTCGCGCTCGGCGAGGCGGTGCTGCTCGACGAGCCCGGCTTCGAAGCCGCTCGCGCGCTGCTGTTCCGCACGCCGCCCGCGTCGGGGGCCGGAGGCGCGCTAGTTCGCCCCAACGAAACGCCCGAGCGAGCTTTGGCGCGCCTGACTAGTGACCTTGCCGGCAGCGTGATCGCCGTGCAAGGCCCGCCCGGCTCCGGCAAGACTTACCAAGCCGCGCGCATGATTTGCGAGCTTTTGCGGCGCGGCAAGCGCGTCGGCGTGACCGCGAACAGCCACGCCGTCATCAAGCACCTGTTGGAGCAGGTGTGCGTTCAGGCAGCAGCCGGCGGCGAGCCGGAGCTGGCGCGCGCGCTACACCTGGCTTCTGGCGACACGACCGACCACGTTTGGCCCTTTCGCATCGACGACAACAAAGACAAGGCCCGCGCGGAGCTGGAAGCCGGCCGCGTCAACCTGCTGGGCGGCACCGCCTGGACCTGGGCGCGCGACGACTTTGCCGGCAGCGTGGACGCGCTGGTCATCGACGAGGCCGGGCAGATGTCGCTGGCCAACGCGCTGGCCGTGGCGCGTGCAGCTCGCGGCTTGGTGCTGTTCGGCGATCCAGCGCAGCTCGAGCAGCCGCAGAAGGGTGAGCACCCGCCGGGCGCAGAAGCGTCGGCGCTGGAGTATTGGCTGGGCGGGAACGCATTGACGATTCCGCCGCACCTGGGCGTGTTCCTGCCCAGGACGCGGCGCATGCATCCGCGCATTTGCGACTTCATTTCCCGCACTTTCTATGAGGGCCGGCTGGCTGCCGACGACGGCTTGGGCCTCGAGCAGCAGGCGGTCAGTATCGTGGGCGAGCCCGCGGGGTCCGGCGTGCGGTTTCTGTCGGTGGTGCATCGCGGCAACACCAACCAGTCGCCTGAAGAAGTGCAAGCCGTGCAGGGCCTGCTCGGGCGCATGCTCGCCCCAGGCTCGACGTTTCAGCCGCGGCAAGGGCCCGCGCGTCAGCTTACTCCCGACGACGTACTGGTGGTGGCGCCTTACAACGTGCAGGTGGCCGCGCTAAGGCGTGCGCTGCCAGCAGGGGTGATGGTCGGCACCGTCGACAAATTTCAGGGCCGCGAAGCGCCAATCGTTATCTATTCGATGACCAGCTCCAGCGCCGAAGACGCGCCCCGCGGCCTGGAATTTCTGTACAGCCGCAATCGCTTGAACGTCGCGGTGTCGCGCGCTCAGGCCCTGTGCGTGGTGGTCGGCAGCCCCGAGCTGGCGAAAGCGTCCTGCAAGACCCCGCAGCAGATCAAGCTCGTCAACGCACTGTGCGCGTACTTGGAGCAAGCGTCGGGCTAGCGGCGGCCCGGGCCGTCCAAGCGGCCCGCAGCCGACAGAAACCCTGCTAGCGGGGCCGAGGTGATAAACTACCGCGACGCGATGGCACCCGTTCTCATCATGCCTGGTATCGGCGGCTCGGGCCCTTTGCACTGGCAAAGCCGCTGGGAAGCCTTGGAGCCCGCGTACCAGCGGGTTCTAGTGCCGGACTGGGATCGGCCGGAGCTAAGCGCGTGGCTTGGCTCGCTCGACGCCGCCGTAAAATCGCTCAGCGCTCCACCCATCATCGTGGCGCACAGCTTGGGCTGCTTGGCGGTCGCGCATTGGGCGAGGGCAGGCGGGCAAGCACGGGCGGCCTTGTTGGTCGCGGCGCCGGATCCCGGAGGGCCCGAGTTTCCGGCAATTGCCCAGAGCTTTACGCCCGTGCCGCTGGCGCGCATCACGTTCGCGACGCACGTCGTGGCCAGCCGCAACGACCCGTACGGCAGCTTCGAGTTCGCGGAGCGAGTGGCCGCCGCGTGGGGGAGCGCGTTCACCGACGTCGGCCATGCCGGTCACATCAACGCTGACAGTGACCTCGGCGACTGGGCCGTGGGGCGCGCGCTACTTGCCGAGCTTGTCGGCTGAACCGGCGAAGCCGTAGCGTTTGAGCAGCGCCTGGCCGTCGCTCGACGTGACGAGCTTGGCAAACTCGCGCGCTCCGTTGGCGTTTTTTCCGTGGCGACACACCACCAGCGTTTGTTCGAGCGGGCGGTGCAGGGCAGAATCCACCGCCAGCGAGCTGCCCGTCGGGTCTTTGGTCACGAGCGACAAGGCGACGATCGCGGCGTCGGCGTTGCCGGTTTGGGCGAACTGCAGCGCTTGGCGCACGTTCTCGGCCTGCACGATCTTGGCTTCGAGCTCGGACCACAGGCCAGCGCTGGTCAGGGCCTCACGCGCGGCTATGCCGTACGGCGCGTGCTCTGGATTGGCGATCGCGATGTGCTTGATGTCGGGTCTCTTCAGATCTGCCAGCGTGTGCAGCACGAGCCCGGCTTGCTTGGTCCAAACCACCAGGTGACCGCGTGCGTACTGCGCTTTGGTTCCAGCGTCACACGCGCCCGCCTGAACCACGCTGTCGACGAACGACGCATTGGCGGCGGCGAACAAGTCGAACGGTGCGCCTTGGCTGAGCTGCTTGGCGAGCGCCCCCGAGGCTCCGAAAGAGAACGTCACTTCGTGACCGCTCCGCGACTCGAACAGCCTGCCCATCTCTTCGAAGGCAAGGCTGAGGTCAGCGGCCGCGGCGACCACGATGGGGGTTTCGGGCTTGGGGGCAGGGACGTTGCAGCCCGCGCTCAGCGCGGTCGACAGCAGCAGCGCCGGTACGAGCCGTAAATCACCATCGGCAGGAACCATGCTCTGTCTGTAGTAGCGCCCGCTGTCCGCGACCAGGCACTCGACCTGCGCCCGGGCTCAAAAAATTGAACATCTGGCGCCGCCTACCGACACCAATCAGAAAGCTGGTCCGCATTTCGGCGGCCCAGACGACTCTATGGGCAGCTCAGGCGCGTGACGCGAACAGGCCCGCCAGCTCTGGGGCCAGGTCCCACTGGGGGCGCGACGTACTGCAGTCCGCTGACAGCTCCAGCGTGCAGGTCACGCCCGCTTGGGAAGTGTTTAGCCCGCTCGGTTTTTGAGCCCGTGCCCATGTCTCATTTTGCCTGCGGGCGTCGACCTTCATGAGTCCTACTACTCTAGCCTGCGTGGCGAACGTCGTACCGGCGAGCATCCAGCAGGTG
>JAYUYU010000662.1:0-10736 GCA_043752365.1 Myxococcales bacterium
GGCGCGAAAGGTGTTGTTACTGCGCGCGCTCTTGCGGGCTCCGTCGCTCGTCATTCTCGACGATCCGTTCGACGGTCTGGACGTCGCGGCCTGCGCGCAACTCTCGCAAGCGCTCGTTAGCATCGCCGAGCAGGTAGCGGTCTTGGTGGTAAGCGGCTTTGAACCCGACCAGCTGCCGTTCCCTAGCCAGGCGGTCGCCAGCGTCGCAGTCATCGCGCAGCATCGACTCAGGTTTCGTGGAACGTTGCAGGCTTGGGGTCAGCACCACACGGCTGGCACGGCTGCGCGCCTTCCCCCTCCCGTCGACACCGGCTGCTTCTACGAGGCTTTGCCGCCAAACCAGCCGCTGTTGCACTTGGTGCGCGGCCGCGTGCAGTACGGCGACCAAGTGGTGTTTGAAAACCTGGACTTTACGGTGTTGCCGGGCCAGCACACGCTGATTGAAGGCCCGAACGGCTCGGGTAAGTCCACGCTCGTCGAAATGGTCAGCGGCGACCATCCGCAAGCCTACAGTAACGAGCTTTACCTGTTCGGCCGAAGGCGCGGCAGCGGCGAGACCGTCTGGGATATCAAAAAGAACGTCGGTATCGTCTCGGCGCGCTTGCACCGCGACTACCGCGTCGATTGCTCGGTCGAAGACGTACTGCTGAGCGGCCTCTACGACAGCATTGGAGTGTACCGCGAGCGCGAAACCAGCGAGCGGACGCGCGCCCTCACCTGGCTTGCCTGGCTCGAGCTAGGTGTGCAGCCGAGCGCTGCGTTTCGCGCGCTCTCGTTCGGCCAGCAGCGCTTGTTGCTGATCGCGCGAGCCGCCATCAAGGTTCCACCGCTGATCGTGATGGACGAGCCCACGGCCGGCCTGGACCCCGGAAATCGCACCCGCGCGCTAGAGCTGATTGCATCCCTCTGCACGCAGAAAAAAAGCACGATTCTTTTCGTCACCCATCGCGCCGACGAACGCAGCTTCTGGCACGCTCGTATTGCTGGCGCACGCCTCACGCTGGGCGGCCGCTAGCTTGCAGCGCTTTCGCCACCACGACGCGGTTTGCCCCGTGCGCCTACGCACGCTTGACTTGCTGGCTAGTGCGCTTAGAAGCAAGTGCGCGAAAGGCAGAATCATATGTCCTACATCGATAGTTTCATCGTCCCGGTAGCCAAAGAAAATCTGGATAAATACCGGCAGTACGCGCGCCTTGGCGAGAGCGTGTGGCGTGAATACGGCGCGCTCGATTACCGCGAATGGCTGGCCGACGACGTCAAACCCGGCCAGCTGACGTCATTTCCTCAAAGCGTGCAGCTTCGAGAAAACGAGGTCGTGGTGGTTTCGTATATCGTCTACAAATCGCGCGCTCACCGCGATGAAGTAAACGAAAAAGTCATGAAGGACCCGCGTATGCAAACTGCGCCGAGCGAGTGGCCTTTTGATGGCAAGCGCTTGATCTACGGCGGCTTCGCCCCGCTGCTCGAGGAGTGAGGCGCGCGTCGCCTGCACGGGCGCGCGACGCTTCCGAGTCAGTCAGTGCTGCTTCAAGTAGGTCGCAGCTTCGCGCAGCGCCGCGGCCGCTTCGGGTCCACGCGCCACGTTTTCGTGGGCAACCACAAGGCGCTGCAGGCTTGGCAAGTCGGCCAAGCGCTCGAGGTGCCGGCGCAATGAGGGTTGATTCTTCACGTACAGCAGGCGAGCCAGGCGACTAACGCGCGGCCCGGGCGCCGAGCCCAATAGGGTCGTGAACAAGTACCCTAGTAGGTCTTTCTTGCGGTCCATGTTCATGACCACGTCGTTGAGCACCACCGTCAGGCCATCAGATGAGCGCACAATCATCGCGCCTTCTGCGTCTGCTACGCCGTCCAACAGCTCGAAGCGCACGACGCCATCGTCGGCATAGTCGAGGTAAGTCCCGTCGACAGGCACGACCTCTTCAACGCGCTCGCGGCCGTTGGGAGGGCAGAAGACCGCCGCCTCCGGATACCGCTGCTTGTATGCCGGCGCGTCCAGTCGATGCCCTGCGTTGGGCACCACCAAAGCTCGAGGCCGGCCGAGCGCCTCGAGCTCGGCCATTTGCTCATCACCGAGCGCGATCGGACTGTGCAGCAGCAGCGAGCCATCGGCCCGGCGCACGATCGTCATCACGCGCTCGAGCGACATGCCCTTCAACGTCCCCTTCACGCGCCAAACGTTGTCCGCCAACTGCTCGAGCGGCCCATGCCGAAGTACCGTCCAGTTGCTGTGTGCCTTTGCCATGATGCGGCAGCTACCGAGTGCACGAACGAGGCCACCTCGAACGGGCCCCACATGTTCGCGCAGTTGCGTGCCGCACACCACTTCTATTGCGAATTTGGAACCGAGCTGATTTTCGGCCGCAGGCCGCAGACCCTTGCGCTTCAGCCCGCGGGCTCTAGGCTCCTGCCCATGCGTGTTGTTCCGCGCCGCCTTCAGCCCGTTTTCGTGGTCGCCCCACTCGCTTTGGCCGGCGTGCTGCTGGGGGGCTGCTCCCGAAAAGCCGAGCCAGTCGCCGAGCCCGCCCCCGCAGCGCCCGCTGCAACCAAACCCGAGCCCGCGTTGCCCGCCGCCAAGCTCGGTGCGCTTGCGCCCGACTTCGAGCTAACCGATCTCGATGGCAAGCCAATCAAGCTTTCCAGCTTTCGCGGCAAGCCGGTGGTGCTGGAATGGTTCAACCCCGGTTGCCCCTTCGTCAAGGCAAGTCACCTGAAGGGCTCGCTAGTCGACACCGCCGCGCGCCATACCAAAGCGGGCGTTGTGTGGCTCGCCGTCAACTCAGGCGCGCCCGGCAAGCAAGGCCACGGCGTCGAGGCCAATCGAGAAGGTCAGGGGCTGTTCAAGCTTGCGCACCCCATCCTGCTCGACGAGAGCGGGCGAGTCGGTCACGCCTACGCCGCAGCCCGCACTCCACAAGTGTACGTCATCGACAAAGCGGGCGTGCTCGTCTACCGCGGCGCCATCGACAACTCGCCGGACGGCGAAGGCGAGTCACCCAGCGGCGGCAAGCTCATCAATTATGTCGACAATGCCCTCGCCGATCTCGACGCAAACCGCCCCGTCGCAACCCCGGACACCCAAGCCTACGGTTGTTCGGTGAAGTACGGCAGCTAAGCCCACACCGCTCGTCCACCAAACTGTCCAACGGCTCAACTGGGCGACGTGGCGACGTGCCTCACTAGCCGACTCGCGCGGTCGACACTAAACGGTGGGGATGGAACTACATCGAGGGAGATTGATCGACCACCTTCATCTCGTGGTTGAAGACATCGAGCGCAGCAAGCGATTCTACTCCGCAGTAGTTGGCGCGCTCGGCATCTCAATCGGCGGCGAAAGCACCGACTACTTCTGGGTGGACGAGTTATTCGTCTCCAGCAAAGACAGCAAAGCGGCGGCCGGCGCGCTCACGGGGCGCACACACTTTGCCTTTCAAGCCCCAACGAGGGAAGCGGTCACCAACTTTTACGAAGCAGGGCTCGCGGGGGGCGGAACCAGCAATGGCGCGCCCGGCGAGCGCCCCTACCACCCGGGCTACTTTGCAGCGTTCCTGCTCGATCCCGATGGCAACAATGTCGAGGCCGTCTTCCACGGTCCCGCACAACGTTCGGCGGCGTCGATAGTGGTCAAGTTGTAGCGACAGGCATCGACTCACCAATCGCCAACGCGACCAAGCCTGAAGGGGGTTCCGCGTTCAAAAAGTCACTTCGACCTCGAAGTGACTTTGGAGACTCGGAAGGGTGTCCGAGCGAAGCACTAGCTAAGGCTTCGGCCCGCTTTTGACGACCAACGTCAGAGCCGAAAGCTCCGGTGCTTGGCACGCGCCCACCCATACCCGCCCCCGTCCAACCGCGTGCCCATCGCAACATTTCACGAGCCCGCGAAATTTATTGCACCTACCAAGTGAGTGCCAGCGGCCGACCCCTCGCTCCGTAGTCGCCTAGCTTGGCCCCGCTTCCGGCCGGCTTCGCTTCAGTCCGCGTTGAGCTGATGCAGCAACAGCGAGTTGCCCTCGGTCACTTGCACCCGCCTCAAATGGCTTTGGCGAGTGCCAGCTCGGTGGTCAGCTCGTGATTGATCATGGTGGCCGCCTGGGTGCCGGCCGCGGCCGCGAACATCGCTCCCTGCATGCGCCAGAGCAGGTCGCCCGCCGCGTAGATACCGGGAATGGACGTCTCGCGCGTCATCGGGTCCGCTTGCACGAAGCCGTCGGCGTCGAGCGCAAGACCGAGCGCGCGCACCAGCTCGACCTGCTGCTGGGGCGGATGAGCGAACAGCGCGTCACAGCCAACCATCGAGCCACCTACCAGCTCGATGGCCTCGAGCCGCGAGCCGCGCGCAACCAGCCGTGCGATAGGACGCGTATCGATGCGAACGCCCGCAGCCACGAGTCGCTGCAGCAGGTCTTCTGGCACCGCAAGGGCCGCGTTGGTGCCCGCCAATCGCCGTCACACGCACGTCGCGCATCTCCACCTTCGGGTAGGCAAGCAGCTGTTCGCGAGCGGTGGCCCGAAATTCGCTGGGCGGCGTGCCGTCGCGTGACACGAAGTTTTGCATGTGCGGCGCCGCGGCGTTGCGAGCTGGCCCCGAATCGGCGAGCAGCACCCGCTTGCGCCCCCTGCCGAGCGCCAATGCCGCCGAAAGGCCAGCCGGGCCTCCACCAACGATCACGACGTCGTAAATCATTCCCCCTACGTCGCACGAAAACCGCCAACGATGCAGTCGGCGTGAGTTTGGGTCATCGTGTCCCCGTTAGCGCGTGAGTTTTTCTTCGACGGATTTGCCTGTGACCGGGTCGCGCCCCTTGAGTAGGATGTACTCCACCGATAGCGGCCCGGCGAGCTTGACGAAGATTGACGACAGCTCCGCGAACGGTACGGCAGCGATGGCAACGCGCGCGCGGGCCTGGCACTGACCGCTGGCGTTCAGCGAAGTAGTGATCCAAACCGGGCGCTGCCGAAATTGCTTCAACCGCACCAGGTAGGCGGCATCCGGATGGCCGCCGCGCACGAGGCGCTGCTCCGCAATGCCGTAACCCAAGTGCGCGAACGCCCCGAGCGGCTTCGTGCGTACGGGCGGTGAATTCTCGAATTCCCGCCAGTATGGGAAAACCGCGTCGTTGTTTACTGGCGCACAGCGTGCCGTCAGTCGCATGCCGTAGTCGACCCGGTTGTTGTCGTCACTCTTCGAGATGAAAAACACCGTCGGAATGTCCGAGGGCCCGAACTGCACACCGCCCGCGGCTGACGCCGGCGCGCTGAACGCCGCCAGCGCCAAGGTCGCGTACGTTGCCACCGCCTTCATCTAATCGCCCTGCCACTAGCCTAGCGGCCACGCGCGATAGGGGAAGCCTTCTCGGACGTCATAAAGTCGATGTCACAATCGAGCCTGCGACTTGCGCGCACTGCCGACTACAGCTGGCTAGCGCCCGAAGACTAGGCCGATATCGAGGCGCGCCGCCTGGGCGAAAGGGGCGTAGGAAACTCCGAGCAGCACCGGGCCTTCCACGTCTTGGAGCACCAAAAGCAGATCGGCGCGACCGTCGCTGCTGAGCAAGCCTGCACCGACTTGGTGGTAGGCCTGCCAAGGGGCCACGTACACGCCGGCGAAAGCACCCTGGTCGGCGCGTGGGTGGGGATCGAACGCGCCTTGCTTGCCGATCTGCTTCCGCGCCGCATCGATGCGAGTTGCGGAAGCGGCGTCGATCAAACCCAGGCGCTGTTCCGCCCTGCCCGAGACGACGCCCAATACTCGACCGGCGGTGGTGATGATTGGAGCACCGTCATCACCGGACCAAATATCAACGTCGACATTCACCTGCCTGGCGCTTACGAGCCCAATCACACCAAAGCGGGGCGTCGCAAGCTGGCGACGCACGGGTTCGTCCACTGCGTCCGGCCGCACAAGCGTCGGTCGCCCCAGCAAGACGACGTCCTGGCCTGCAAAGCCCATCGTGGGCTCGAGCTGCAGCGGAGCCGCCTTCACCGCGCTCTGCAGCTCCAAGATCGCCAAGTCGTCCGCCTCGGACCAGGCCACCACTCGAGCATGAACGAGCTTGTCACCCGCGAGTATGACCACGAGCTCGCCGTCGCGATTCACGACGGAGTACGAAGTCGTAACGTGACGCTGCGTGGGGTACACGAAGCCACTGCCCACGGCTTCCTCGCCGACTTTGATCTGCACCACGCTCGGCGCGACCCGTAGCAGCATGTCGGGCATGGACTCCTGCGCGTAAGCGGCGCGGCTCACGAACGCGAGTGCGCCCGCCACCAGCACCGATTGCCACCTAACCTGCGCCAAGGGACTGCACTCGACCAGTTCGCACGGTTGCCGTCAAGAAGCGGCCGCGCGGGCGCCAGCGTGCAGTGTTTGTGCGAGCTGCGGGGTGCGAAGAAGTCGAACGAGGCTGACCCTACCTCGCAAGGGGTAGTGCGCGACTGGCGAGGAGGGCGTTGAAGCGGGTGGCGTCGTTAACGCGGGGGATGTTGTTGAACATGACGTAGGCATCCGCGGGTGCCACTTCCGCAAGGCGGCGGAGTTCGGTGTCCGTGTAGACGTGGCGTGCGCCTGTTACGCCGTGCAGTCGCAGGTAGGCGGGGCCGGCGGTTGCGCGAATCGCGTCGACGAAAGGGTCGACGACGTACACCAGCCCCAGCTCCTGACAAAGGTCGATGGCCAAGTCGGCATGCTGGGTCCAGAGCTTCCCGCGCGGTTCCCACGCTAGTCGCAGACCGGCCGGGCACTGCGGCCGGGCCACATGCGCCATGAAGTGACGCAGGCGCTCGACATTGTCGGGCTCGGGGCGAAAGCTTGCCGGGCATTGGAAGAGCAGCGTGCTGGCGCCTAGCAGCTTCACGCAGTCCAGGGTGCGCTTTAGCGCTGCGCGCACTATCGCGCTGTCGCGAAAACCGCCGCATGAAGCGCGCTCTTGCTCGTCGAGCGGACGCTTCAAACGCCGGTAAGTGGGACTTTTGCTTTCGTGGGTGATTAGCTGCCAAGCCTTGAGGGTGAACTCGAAGCCCGACGGCATCGCCGCGAGCCAGCGACGCATGACAGGCTCGCTCGGTGGCTCGTAAAAAGTTTGCTGCACTTCCACGACCGGGAAGTAGCGGGGGTAATCGTCCATCGCCATCGTGAAACCGCACAGGCCGACCTTCGCCATCGGCCTGGCTCTAGCAGGACGCGTACCAGTGCACACTTGGCGCCGTGGCAACTTTCGCCGACCGCCAGCGGCGACGCGGCTCCCGCGACCGCGGCGTTTCGGCGCAACCGTGGCAAGTTTGAAAGGCCTGGACGCTTCGCCTCTGCGAGCCGCGCAGCGCAGGTGGCGAGTGCGCCGCAAGATCGGAAAGGCTCTCAGCCTTTGCGCTACCGACCGCCGCTATCCACCGAGACCGGTTCCATATCGCTGCAAAATTCATTTCATCACGAGCGCTGGCAACCTCACTGTTTGCCAATTAGGTTGCGTGACTCCACCCCACACTAAGAGTGTGACGCACATGATGCACCTTCGACGATCGTTCGCGGCGGCAGGTTTGTTTGCGCTTGGCTTCACGGCTTGTAGCGGCGAGCCCATCCACGAAGAGGCGCCTGGCGCTGCAACCGAGCAGCTAACGACGGTCTCCAGCAATTCTGTCGTCGCGACGTTGTCCGTCAACCAGTGGCCCACCGGCTACTACGCCAGCGTGACGTTGAAGAACAACGGCACCACGGCAGCCAGCGGCTGGTCCGTCGCCCTGGCGCTCGGCGCCGCGAGAGTGACGAACGCCAGCAACGTGACGCTCTCGGGCAGCAGCGGCAACGTCACGGCCAGCAGCAGTGCAGATTGGAATCGCTTGATTCCGGCGGGCGGCACGCAAAGCTTCGGCTTTCAGGCAGATGGCACGGTTCGGCCGGAGCTCACCGCCGTGTCCGTGACGAGCGGCGGAAGCAGCGGCGGTGGCGGCACGGGAGGCAGCGGCGGCACGAGCGGAGGCTCCAGCGGCTCGAGTGGGTCTGCTGGCAATGCAACTGCGGGAGCAACGGGCTCTGGCGGCGTAATGGCTCCGCCCGCAGCCAGCGGCAACTTCAGCAACGTGTGCGACCGCTATGGGCAGCGCACGCTGAACGGCTATTTCGCCAACAACAACGTGTGGAACTCGCAAGCCGGCTCGCAGTGCATCGCGATGAACGGCAACGTTTTGACCGTAACGAGCGCGAACCACAATTTGAACCCGAATGCTCCGCCCTACGCGCCGGCCTCCTACCCGTCGCTCGTGACGGGCTGCCACTACGGCAACTGCACCGACACCTTCCCGCGGCAGGTGAGCGCCATCAGCCGCATGCCGAGCACGTTCAGCATCACGCCCGCCTCGGGCACCTGGGACGCCGCGTACGACATCTGGCTGGACCCAACCGCACGCCGCGACGGAGCCAACACCGGGCTCGAGATCATGATCTGGCTCAACTACGGGGGCACGCCGCAGCCCATCGGCAGCCGCAGCGGCAGCGTAACGCTGGCTGGGGCGACCTGGGAGGTGTGGCTCAGCAACGGCAACGAGAACGGGTCGTCACGCACCATCAGCTACCGGCGCAGCCCCAGCGCGAACTCGATCACGGACTTCGACGCCATGCAGTTCGTGAATGATTCCGTGGCGCGCGGCGTCGCTCAACGCTCCTGGTACATCACCAGCGTCCAAGCCGGCTTCGAAATCTGGAACGGCGGAACGGGCCTAAAAATCGACCGGTTCGCGGTCGGCGCGCAATGACCTAAAGCGGTAAGGTATCAACGTGGCCGGCGGATGCCAGTCACCGCGCGCTGGCTTGGGGCCAGGTGCTGAGACGGTCGCGAAGGTCACGCAGCTCGGCTTCGTCGTGGCCCACGAAGGCCTGCACCTTTTGGGTGCCGAAGCCAAGTTGCAGGCAATAGGTGTCAGCTGCCTGCTCGCCATCGTTGGACTCGGAGAGGCCGACTGCTCCGAGCTGGAACTCCTGGAGAGGGCACGCGTAGTTCTCGAAGCTACTCAACGTTGCGGACGTGAGCTTCGCTGTTTTGCGATCGAGAAAAAGGCGGGAGCGCCTTCGGGCGAGGCGCAGCGTGTGAACCAGAAATACCATCGCTCCGACGAGCATGAGTGCCCAGAAAATGAGCCGCGGCCAAGCCAGCTCCCGCGGGTCACCAATGAGCGGCATAAGCATGGCCGCGACGACGCCCAAGCGCAGCACCACTGCCCAGCAAAGGCCGACGGGCGCAACGCTGACATCTAAAGACGAACGCTTTACCCAAACTCGAATGCGCGGGTTCCGGCCGTTGAAGAACATTACCCGTCCGCCCAACCCTTTATTGGTACCGCCCACCGCAGGCAAGGCTCTGCGCACGGAGGAGCAAAAGGGTAGCCCCCACGTGTTCGTGAACGCCGGACTTGTGGCGGCTACACCGTGGCGGTCCCCGGGCGGTGGGCGGGCGAACGGCGGATTCGCAGCGTGACTTGGGCTAGATTCGGTAGCGTGCAGCGTGCGAGGGTGTGGGTCCTTTGGTGGGGTGTGAGTTTCGCTATATCGAGCCTGACGGCGAGCATGGATAAGAAGCCGCGAATCTTTACGACGTCGTTCGCAAGCGTGTACCCGCTGTACGTGCAAAAGGCCGAGAAGAAGGGGCGGACCAAGGCAGAGGTCGACGGCATTATCAGCTGGCTCACGGGCTACACCGCAAAGCAGCTCGAGCGCGCGCTGGATAGCAAGGTCGACTTCGAAGCGTTCTTTGCTCGAGCACCACGCTTGAACCCAAACGTGGCGCTCATCACCGGCGTGGTGTGTGGCGTGCGGGTCGAAAACGTGGACGACCCGCTGATGCAGAAGATTCGCTACCTCGACAAGTTGATCGACGAGCTTGCGAAGGGCAAGAAGATGGCGAGCATCTTGCGACAATAGACGGCCCGCTACGGTTGGCAGCTGCAAAGACCCGTCGTACTGTGGCCGTTATGATGAGTTCCGAATGGCTCGGCGCCTCTGCTCGCTACAACACCTGGATGAACGCCAAGCTGTTCGAAGCGGCCGCCACGCTCAGCGACGAAGCGCGCAAGCGTGACTGTGGCGCGTTTTTCAAGTCGCTCCACGGGACGCTGAACCACCTGTTGCTCGCCGATAGGGTCTGGCTCGGCCGCTTCAAGGGCGTGACTCCGCCAGACGGCTTCATGGGCCCGGGAAGCATCCGCTCCCTGGACCAACAACTTTACGCTGACTTCGACGAGCTGCTCCGCGAGCGAGCGTCCACCGACGACGAGCTCACGGCTTGGGTCTCCGGGGTCACCGCCGAACACCTCGCTGCGCCACTGGTTTACGTGCGCCGCGGCCAACGCCAAGAGCCCCCGCTCTGGTCGGCCGTCGCCCACCTCTTCAACCATCAAACCCACCACCGCGGCCAAGTCACGACCCTACTCACACAACACGGCTGTGACCCCGGCAGCACCGACCTAATCGCAATGCTGAACGAGGAAGCACGCCTCCGCTAACGCGCAGAAATGCGCCTGCTTCCGTAGGGTTAGCTGTGAGTCGTTTCGCCGCGTTGCTGAGCGCACGGATGGAGCTAGCCGTCCATCGTGATTGACCCCGCCAATCGCGCCAAGATCGACAACTGGATCAATGAAGCGCCCGAATTTCGCAAGGTCGAAACCGAGCCGCTCGCCAACGACGCTTTTGAAATTCGCGCCATGGAAGATGGGCAAATCGTCTTCGAGGACGCGGAGGTGGATACGGACGAGCC
>JAYUYU010000663.1:0-4339 GCA_043752365.1 Myxococcales bacterium
GCCGTTACGGCTCGGGCACGGCAACGCAAACGACGGAACGAGGCGGCGCCCCAAATTCAGGCCTCGCACGACTCCCGATCTCCCGATCTCCCTGTGAAAAAATCTCGAGCCGAAAATGGTCGTTAGGCGGTGGCGCGGAGACTTGGGGTGCTGCGGACGGCGGCGGCGAAGGACTCGACGGTTTCGCAGGTTTGTTTGAAGCCGATGCAGCCGTCGGTGATGCTTTGGCCGTAGGTGAGCGTCGCTTTGTCGACCAGTTCTTGCCGGCCTTCGCGCAGGTGGCTCTCCAGCATCACGCCTAGGATGTTGCGCTCGCCCGCGCGCAGCTGCTCGCCAACGTCTGCCAGTACCGCGGGCTGACGCAGCGGGTCCTTGCTGCTGTTGTCGTGGCTGGCGTCGATCATGACGCGCGGATTGACGCGCGCCTTTTCCA
Source organism: Myxococcales bacterium (assembly GCA_043752365.1). GTDB lineage: Bacteria > Myxococcota_A > Polyangia > Polyangiales > Polyangiaceae > PMG-095. Next base: position 434 of record JAYUYU010000663.1, read on the forward strand.
GGGCAGACACGGCCTTTTGGACCTCGACTGCGCTGTAGTTCGGCCCCAGCGCGCCGCCACGCAGCACGATGTGGCAGTACGGATTGCCCGCCGTGCGCACCACGCCGACGCGGCCCGCGCCGTCCACGCCCAAGAAGCTGTGCGGGCGCGAAGCGGCGATCATGGCGTTGATGGCGACACTCAGGCCGCCATCCGTGCCGTTCTTGAAACCGACCGGCATCGACAGCCCCGATGCCATTTCGCGATGCGTCTGGCTCTCGGTAGTGCGCGCGCCGATCGCGGTCCAGCTCACCAAGTCGGCGATGTACTGCGGAATGATTGGATCGAGCATTTCGGTCGCGGCGGGCAAGCCTAGCTCGGCAATTGCGCGCAGGAGGCCGCGCGCCGTGCGAATGCCGGTCGGAATGTCGTAGGTGCCGTCCAAGTGCGGATCGTTGATCAGCCCCTTCCAGCCCACGGTCGTGCGCGGCTTCTCGAAGTAAACGCGCATGACCAGCAGCAGCGCGTCCTTCACGCGCTCGCGCAGCTTCACCAGCTGCTGGGCGTAATCGAGCGCCGCTTGGGGATCGTGAATCGAGCACGGCCCGACAATCAGCAATTTGCGCTGGTCGCGGCCCTCAAGCACCGCCTGAACTTCCTGGCGAGCCCGAAACACCAGGTCTGCGGCGTTGTCGCTGAGCGGCAGCTCACGGGTGACGTCGTCGGGGCTGCGGAGGGCTGTGGTGTCCACGATTCGGAGGTCTTTGGTTTCGCGCATAGGAGAGGTCGGGGTTGGAGGAGCTTTGTTCAGGAGCCCAGAAACACGAAAACCCCGGGTCGCTTGTGGCGACCGGGGTCTTCTTTCGGGCTTTCGTCGTTTACTGGACTAAAGGCTCGACCCTGTCGCCGTGACTTGCACGGGCCAGTAGCCAAACCAAAAGTGACGGCGAGAGAGCATGACTTGGTTGAAGCTACACGATGCGCCGACGTCGCGCAAGGCGAGCACCAAGGACCGCCGCGAGCAAACCGAACAAGCTCGCGTAGCTGCCGCGGTTTGCGCTGGCGCCTGCGGAACCGGCGCGCGTGTTCAGGCTGCAGCCCTTCGATTCTTCGACGGGCGTTTGGTCGGCCCCGCACTCTTCGGAAAAGCCGTGCCGGTTTTCGCAACTGGCCGTGGCTGCTTTGCGACCGGGCGGATAGACCGTGCAAATGGCCTCGACGTCGTCCGGCGCTAGCGAGCGGAAGTCGTCGCCGTCGCGCGCTGGGTCGTAGACCGCACGCATGGTGGCGGCAGGGTCGTTCGAGTGCGACAGGCCCAGAAAATGCCCGGCCTCATGCGTCATGACGCTCAACAAGTCATAACCCTCGATGGGGTCGCCAATGCTCAGAGCAGTGCCGGTGGCATTCAGCTCCAAGTCGGCGTCCCACAAATCGCCCGTCTTGGTATCGAAACGCGTGGTGGTGATGCCAATAGCGTTGTCTGCGCCCACGTAGGGCCAAACGTCTTCGCGGAAGAGCACGATATTGGCGTTGCCAACCTTCGAATTGTATTCGGACAGCCCGCATTCGATCGGGCCAATCAGCTGCACGTCGATGCTGGGAGGTTTACTGTCACAGTCGGCACCGAGCCAGGCGCCGAACGCCTGCTGTACCAGCGGAGCAATGTCGTCGTAGCCGAAGCCGGCGCGGGGTGAGCCCATTTGCTGGACGCCGACGGTCACGCAGCTGCTGCGCCAGCCGAGTTGCTTGCCGGTTATGACGCATTTTTTCGCATCGAGCTGGCAATTGTCGGCGGGCTTGTTCGGGTCACACGTGGTCGTGCGACAGAAAGCCTGCGCGTTGGGCGCCGCCAGCAGAGCCGCAACCAGGCCAGCAGCACCCCAGCCAAGAGCGCGCTTCATGGCGTGACCAACGCGCGAATACGCGCGCCCGCCGCGCTTAGCTCGCTGCCGACCAAGGCCTTCACGGCCGAGCTTTGAAAGTCGAGAATCTCGGGCAAATCTGGGCTGGTTGCCAATTGGCGCGCGGCCGGTCCCCGCAGCGGGTAGTGCCCCTGCGCCATGCCGTTCACGTAGTGAAGGCCGTCTGGCCCCTGCAGTAGGAACGCAACACACGGCTCGCCCACCACGAGCTGGGCCTGGCCGTGCACCCGCTCCCCGAGCCGACCTAAGGAGCCACCCAGCGTGCGTATCAGCAGCTCGCTGTCCGCACCGTCGGCCTTGGCCAGCCTTTCTTCAACGCGCACGCGAGTATCGGTGACGATGCGTCGGCGCCGCCCCAGCTCCTCGAAATGAGACTCGCTGGCGAGCGCGGTCACGACCACGATGCGGCGCGACCCTTGCACCAACGACGGCAAAGACATGGCGCGCACGATGGTCGCCGAAGCCGTTCCCCCAATCGTACTTGCCGCTGCCCCCGCAGCTAACCCAACCAGTAGCCCTCGACGCGATACCTGACCCATGCGTCGAAGGTAGACAGAATCCGTGGTTCGGTCCAGTCGTCAGCGGAAACCGGGCTTGCCCGGCTCGTGCAGGCTGCCGCCCCGCGCGGTCAGCTTCTCGAGCGCCTGCTCGACCGGCACGTTGGGACAAGAGTCAACCCACGCCTGGGCTTCGGGACGTGCCCAGTGCACCGCGTTTCGCAGCACTTGCCGAACCTGCTGATTGTAGTAGGTCGGGTACGCCTCGTGACCGGGGCGAAAGTAGAAGATTTTGCCGTTGCCGCGGCGCCAGCAGCAACCCGAGCGGAACACCTCACCGCCTTCGAACCACGAGATGAACACCTGCTCTTCGGGGGCCGGAATAGCGAAGGGCTCGCCGTACATCTCCTCCATTTCGAGCTCGAAGTGCGTGCCCAGGCCGCGCGCGATGCGATGCCCGGGGTTGCACACCCACAGCCGCTCTTTCTCGCCAGCTTCGCGCCAGGTGAGCGAGCAGGTGGTGCCGAGCAGGCGCTTGAAAATCTTCGAGTAGTGCCCGCTGTGCAGCACGATGAGGCCCATGCCTTCCAGCACGCGCTTTTGCACGCGGTCGACGATAACGTCGTCGACCTGCCCGTGCGCGGCGTGACCCCACCAGCTGAGCACGTCGGTTTCCGCCAGCACGGCCTCCGTCAGACCATGCTCCGGCTGTTGCAGCGTGGCCGTACGCGTCTGAATCTCGCCGTCCTCCGCCATGGCTGCGGCGATGGCGGCGTGCAAACCTTGCGGATAAAGCGAACGTACCAACTCACTCTTTTGTTCGTGAACGTTCTCACCCCAAACTGTGACGCGGATTGGCATCGGTTCCTCTTCGGCCTCGCTCGCTGTGCTACCACGCTTCGAGTTTCGCGGTAATGCCCGAGCCAACGCACGCGCTGCGCCGGCTACCCGCGCTGTCGTGGCGCCCTGGCGCCAGTGCCTCGCGGTGCTCGCTGGTGCTGGCCGCAGCTGCGGAGCCCGCGCTGCTCAACTATGGTTACTCCCTTGTGGCGGGGGAGCTGCTGCAAATGAAGGTCGTGCCGGAGTTCGCACCAGCGTCTTCCACGAGCTGCAGCGGCTTGAGTTTTAGCTTCTTCGACCAGAACGGGTTCCGAAACGCGCTCGTTGGCTTTACAGGCAGCGGCAAAAGCTCAAACGTCAACTTGGTAGCCAAGCTGTACCTGGCGACGCTGGCGAAATCCTGATTGATGATCGCGAGATCAAGGAGGTGACCAGCTTGTCGTTCCGTCGCTACGCGCGCACGTACCAGCAATTCGTTAGCAGTACGGACCTGGGCGTAGCCTCGCCGGGCAGGTAGAAAAAGCCACTCGTTTCGGAACCGCTCCGAGTCGCGGCTTGGCCGTAAGTTTCCAGCCCGGTGCAACGGCTGCGCAGCGCGGAGTGGGATTTATGGTACCGGTTTCATAGCGCGCGTCGGTCTGGCGGTGCTACAATCGCCCTGCGCTCCT
>JAYUYU010000664.1:0-24188 GCA_043752365.1 Myxococcales bacterium
CGGCGGCGGCGGCGGCGGCGGCGGAAGCCGACGCGGCGGCGGCGACCGTGATCGCGGCGGCGGCGGCGATCGCTGGTGAGCAAAGGTCCCGGTCTCTAACCAGTGACTTCACCACAAACGGTGGGCGTGCCTGTGCATGCCCCTGAGCGGGGGGCCGCGTTTGCGGCCCTCGGCCTTATTCCTGCTCTGGTGCGTGCCGTAGCCCAAGAGGGTTACGAGATCCCCACGCCTATCCAGGTGCAGGCAGTCCCCGAAATCCTCGGCGGACACGACTTGCTCGCGACGGCTCAGACCGGTACGGGCAAGACGGCAGCATTTTTGCTGCCGATCCTACAGCGGCTTTCCATACAAAAGTCGAGCTCGATCCGCGCGCTGATTCTCTCGCCCACGCGAGAGCTAGCAGCTCAAATTGCCGAACGCGCCGATGCGTACGGCAGGCATCTTGGACTCCGCAACGCCGTGATTTACGGCGGCGTGGGCCAGGGCGCGCAAGAGCAAGCGTTGAAGCGCGGCATCGACGTCCTCGTGGCAACACCTGGGCGCCTCCTGGATCTGATGAACCAGGGCCTGGTGCGGCTCGGCGCCGTCGAGCACTTCGTGCTGGACGAGGCCGATCGCATGTTCGACATGGGCTTCATCCAAGACGTGCGGCGCGTTGTTTCGGCTTTGCCGAAAGAGCGGCAGACTCTGCTGTTCAGCGCGACCATGCCTCAAGCAGTGGTCGAGCTATCGCGCAACATCTTGAGGAGTCCGCGGCGCGTTGCCGTGGCCCCGCAGGAAACGAGCGCGAAGACGGTTAGCCAAGCCATGTACATGGTGCCCAAGCAGCAGAAGGGGCAATTGCTCCAATTCGTGCTGGCTGGCCAAGAAGTGACACGCACCATCGTGTTTACTCGCACCAAGCACGGCGCCAATCGCGTGAGTGATCAGCTTCAGCGCCGAGGCATCGGCGCCGCGGCCATTCACGGCAACAAGTCGCAAAGCGCGCGCGTGCGTGCGCTGGACGCCTTCAAGCGCGGCACCTTGCCGGTCTTGGTGGCGACCGATATCGCGGCCCGCGGCATCGACGTCGATGAAGTGAGCCACGTCATCAACTACGACTTGCCCAACGTCCCGGAGAGTTACGTGCACCGCATTGGTCGCACGGGGCGCGCTGGAGCGTCGGGCCACGCCATCTCGTTCTGCGAGCCTGACGAGCGTTCGGAGCTGCACGCGATCGAGCGCCTGCTCGGTCACCGCATTCCGCTGCTCACGGCAGAGCTGCCTCCATTGCCGCCGGAGCCTCTGCGCCCGGCGAACCTGGAACAGCGCCGCGACGGTGGTGGTGGCGGCTACCAAGGCAACCGTGACGGCGGTCGCCCGAACGGCAACGGCGTGCGCTCGTTCCGCCCTGCTGGTCAGGGTGGCGGTCCGCGTCGTGGCGGCGGTGGCGGTGGCGGTGGCGGCGGTGGCAGTGGCAGTGGCAGCAGCGGCGGTCAACGCCGACGCGGCCCGGGCCCTCGCTAAACAGAAGCGAAACAACAGGTAGACGGGGAGGGTTGGTTGTCGAGCATGCTCGCAGCGAGCCCTCCTCTGAACCCAAGGCGCCGAGACTACGGGTAACAAGCCCAAGAGATCTCCCCGCCTCTCGCTGTTTGCTCGTGCTCGTTTTCTCCGCTCGTGACGGTTGCGTCCGGCGGCAGGGTGGCCGATAAAAGCGGCCATCAAAATGACGAGCGAGCTGAACAAAGAAGCGTTGTCGAAGGCGGCTACCGAAGCGCGAGGACTCGCGATCGACGCCGTGCATGCCTGCCAGAGCGGGCACCTGGGTCTACCGCTCGGCTGTGCCGAGCTCGGGGCGGTGTTGTTCGGCAAGACGTTGGTCCATTGCCCCAAGCACCCCGAATGGCTGAACCGCGACCGCTTTGTGCTGTCGGCAGGCCACGGCTCGATGTTTCTGTATAGCTGGCTGCATCTCAGCGGCTACGGCGGCTTCCCGATCGAAGAAGTCAAAAAATTCCGCGTGCTGGGCTCGAAGACGCCCGGCCACCCCGAGCTGACGCATACGCCCGACGGCGTCGAAACGACCTCGGGCCCGCTCGGTCAAGGCGTGGCGAATTCGGTCGGCATGGCCGTCGCGGCCAAAATGGCCGAGGCGCGCTTCAACACGCCCGAGCACACGATCTTCGATCATCACGTCGTCTGCTTGGCGGGTGATGGTTGCTTGCAGGAAGGCGTCGCGCTCGAAGCGCTCGAGTTTGCCGGCCATCAACAGCTCGACAACCTCATCATCATTTACGACTCCAACGCCGTCACGCTCGACGCGATGGCGAAAGAGACGCAAAGCCAAGACACCGCTAAGCACTTCGAGGCGCTGGGCTTCGACGTGCAGACAATCGACGGCCATGAGCTTGACGCGTTCGGGGCAGCGTTCGCTCGCGCCAAGAACACCGGCAGCGGCAAACCGCAGTTCATCATCGCCAAAACGCTGATCGGCAAAGGCATTGCCGAAGTGCAGGGCACCCAAAAGGCGCACGGCGAAGGCGGCGCCAAGTTCTCCGAAGAAGCGCGCAAGGGCCTGGGCCTGCCCGCAGAGCACTTCTACGTTTCGGACGAGGTGCGTACGTACTTCGCGGCGCATGGAAAGGACCTCGACGCGGGCTACGCCGCGTGGTCCGAAAAATTCGCGGCCTGGCAGGCCAAGAACCCCAAGCTGGCCGACGAGCTGGGCACGACACGCGCCTCCGCGCACACGCTGGCGGCTGACACCAAGCAGCGCACGCCCGCGTTGGCCGAGCTCCTGGCGGCCATCCCGGAGTTCCCGGCGGACACGAAGATAGCCACGCGCAAGGCCGGTCAAGACGTACTGCAGCCGCTGGCCGCCCTGAATCCACTGCTAGTCGGCGGCAGCGCCGACTTGTACGGCTCCACGCTGAACTACATCGGCGACTTGAAGACCGGTAACGACGACTTCAAGCCGGGCCACCGCTCGGGGCGCAACATCCGCTTCGGCATCCGCGAGCACGGCATGTGCTCGATCATGAACGGTATAGCGGCGCACGGCATTTTTCGTCCCAGCGGCGCCACGTTCCTAGTATTCGCCGACTATTGTCGAGCCGCGATCCGGCTGGCTTCGCTCAGCCACTTGCCGGTCATCTATATCTTCACGCACGACAGCGTGGGCGTCGGTGAAGACGGCCCGACGCACGAGCCCGTCGAAACCATCCCGGGCCTGCGCGTGATCCCGAACCTGGATGTGATCCGCCCAGCGGATCCGGAAGAGACCGCTGGCGCTTTCGCGGCCGCGCTCGACCGCACGGACGGCCCCACGCTGTTGGCGCTGACCCGCCAAGCCGTGCCACTGCTGACAGACATTCCCGTCGCCACGCGCCGTGAAGGCGTGCAGAAGGGCGGCTACATCGCCAAGAAAGAATCCGCCAAGCTAGAGCTGATTCTGCTGTCGGCCGGCAGCGAGCTGCAGCACGCGCTCAAAGCCGCCGAGCAGCTCGGCCCCGGCACGCGCGTGGTCAGCCTGCCCAGCTTCTTACGCTTCGATAAGCAACCCGAGGCGTACCGCGAAGAGGTGTTGCCGAAGTCGTGCCGCAAGCGCGTCGCCATCGAAGCCACCGTGAGCTCCACCTGGTGCAAGTACGTCGGCTTGGACGGCGCGATCGTCGGCATCGATCGCTTCGGCCTCTCGGCACCCGGCGGCACCGTCATGAAAGAGCTCGGCATGACGGCCGAGAACGTCGTGGCAGCTGCCAAGAGCCTCTGAGCGTCGCCGGCAAGACGCTCAGAGGTCTTAGTCGCTCAGAGCGTCTTGTAGTGAGGCGTGAGGATTGAGCGTCTTGTAGTGAGGCGTGAGGCGTGTAGCTTGAGGATTGAGTGGAAACCAAGAGCGGGCGCCAGCCCGCCCCGCAACTCAGAGCGTCTTGTAGTGAGGCGTGAGGATTGAGTGGGAACCAGCGCGGGCGCCAGCCCGCCCCACAACTCATTACTCACGCCCCACAACTCACGCCTCATTACTCACGCCTCTAACCTGTTACGCTCCCCGTTTGCTCAACCATCCAATACCGGTCACTCGCTCCGAGGTGTGCTTACTCCCGGATCCGAAGCGGGTGATCTCCAAGCCGTTCATGCCTGGCGGCGAGGTAGACGGCCGCACGCGCGTCCAGCGCATTTTGGACCGCGTGCTGGCGTTGTCGGAGCCGATCGTGGCCGAGACGCTGGCGGAGGCCTACGAGCGCTTCTCGCCGCGGCACGTCGACCTCACGAGCGTGCTGGAGCGTCGCTTCGCGGACCTGGCGCATTACGTGGACCAGCCGGGTGAGCTTTCGCTCGAGCGGCGCCGGCTGATCGGCGCCTATTTCACGCACGAATACTCAATCGACGCCGCGGCGCTGAGCAACCCGTCCATCGTGCGTGCGCCGTACCAAGACGGAGTCCCGGCCGGGTCATTGCGCTTCATCATGAGCCTACGCGCGATCGGCGAAGGGCACCTGTCGTCGATTCAGTTTCGCGCCGGCGTGATCGACGCGCTGGGACGGGTCGCGCTCGACGAAACCAGCAAATACGCACGCACGGCGATGCATCGCCCGCCCACCTACGAGAAGGCGACGTTTCGAGCCAAATTGACCGAGCTCGAGGCGTACACCGAGACCGCTGCGCGCGTGCTCGACCCGTTGCCCGACCATTTCAGCGCCGACCTGCTCGAGGCGTCGCGGCTCGAGGTCGAACACGCCTCAGGCCACGACCAAGGCGTGCTGCAGGCGACGCGAACCATTCACTGGCTAGCGTCATCGAACTACGAGAGCACTTTTCACGCAGAATCGACGGTTTCCGAGCGCGTAATCTTTCCCGCAGGCCCGACCGAGAGCCAGGGCATGGAAGATGCGCGTTTCGTGCGCTTCACCTACGAAGACGGCAGCGTCACGTACTTTGCGACGTACACGGCGTACGACGGCTACCGCATCTTGCCGCAGCTGATCGAGACGCGAGACTTCATTTCATTCCGGGTCTCGACGCTCAACGGTAGCTCCGCGGTCAACAAGGGTATCGCGCTCTTTCCGCGCAAGGTCGGCGGCGCGTTCTTGGCGCTGGCCCGCCTCGACAACGAGAACAACCACTTGATTCGCTCGGACAACGTGCGCTTCTGGCACGACCGCGAAACCTTGCAGGTGCCGCAAGAACCGTGGGAGCTGATTCAGCTCGGCAACGGCGGTTCGCCGATTGAAACCGAGGCCGGCTGGCTCGTAATAACCCACGCCGTGGGTCCGATGCGCCGCTACTGTTTAAGCGCGCTGCTGCTCGACTTGGACGATCCTGCACGGGTCATCGGTCGCTTGCGCCAGCCGCTGCTAGAGCCGGCCAGCGACGAACGGGACGGCTACGTGCCGAACGTCGTGTATTCGTGCGGGGGCATCGCACACGGCGGGCTGTTGGTGCTGCCTTATGGCTTCTCGGACGTTGGCGCGAAGATCGCGACGGTCAAGCTCGAAGACTTGCTCAGCGCGCTAGCAACTGGCCATAGAGCGTGAGGTAGTCGTCCACCATGCGAGCGGCGCCAAAACGTCGCTCGGCAACCTGGCGGATGACTTTACGATCCAAGGCGACCGCTTGCTCCACTGCGAGCGCGGCCTCGGCCACGCCCGGCACCAGGCAGCCCGTGACGCCGTCGTCGACGACCTCGGGCATCGAGCCGAGCGGGAAGGCGATGACAGGCGTGCCACAGGCCATGGCCTCGACGACCGACAGCCCAAACGGCTCGGCAAACGCGATTGGATGCAGCAGCGCGGCCGCTGCGCCCAGCACTTCGGCCCGCTTTTCGGGCCCTACGGACCCGAGGTAACTGACGCGGTCGCCGTCAATGTGTGGCTCTACTTGCTCACGGAAGTAGCGCGTGTCTTGCACGATGCCGCACAGGACCAGACGACGTCCGGCGCGTCGCGCAATTTCGATGGCCTGGGCAGTGCCTTTGTCGGGGTGGATCCGGCCAAACGCCACCAGCGCGTCGCCAGGGCTGAGCGACAGCGGCAGCGCCTCAAGGTCTATGCCGTGATGAATGGTCGCGGCGTAGCTCAGCTCGGGCGCTCGGTCGGCGTTGGAAATCGAGACGAAATGGCTCGATTTGGCGCTGATGTACGCCGGCAGGATGCGCTTGCCCGAAAAGCCGTGGATCGTCGTCAACAACGGCGCCCGGCAGGCGTGCGCGAACGCCAAAGGCAGCCAGTCGAGGTGACTGTGGACCAAGTCGAAGTCAGCCGATCGCTCGAACACACGCGCCACGTGAAGCGCCTCCCAAACGCGGCCATCCAGCGACGCATCTTCGGCGTAGCCGGTCGGGCAGACGCCTTCGAGCCGCGCGCTGGTGAGTGAATCGAGCGTGGCAAACAACGTGACGTCGACGCCGCGGGCCACCAGGCCTTCGGCCAGCAAGCTGGTCACCTGTTCCCAGGGCCCGTAGTGCCGCGGCGGAGTTCGCCAAGCAACGGGCCCAAGTAGGGCGACCTTCACGACGCGGCCGCTTTGGTCAGACTCGCGACGTCTTGACCGCGCAGCTCGAGCAGCGCGAGCAAGAATGACAACGTCGACTCGGCGCCCTGATTCTCGTTGCAACGCTCTTGGTGAAGGCCGTCGCGGCAGCCGCCCGTCGAGTCGTCGTAGAGCGGCAAGCCTAGGTGATTTTGGCCCAGGAACCAGTCGAATGCGCGCCGTCCGTCTTGAGCCCAGCGTGGATCGCCACTGACCCGCAGTGCGTCCACGCACGCCGACACCATGCCGCCTGCCTCGACCGGTTGCTGGTCAAACTCGGCTTTGACCGAGCCTCGGTGATGAAAGCCGTTCGAGCCAATCGGAGCGAAATGGCCGTGGACCGAGACTTGCGCATCCGACAGCCAGGCCAAGGTTCGCAAGCCAAGGTTGGTGACTTCAGTCGAGCCCATGGCCTCGCCGGAGACGATCAGCGCCTGGGATAACCGGGAGTTGGAGTAGGTGAGGGAGCCTTCGAACCAAGGCCAATCGCTCGACGCGTGGACGCCGTACAGCTCGCACAGCTTGTCGACTAAAATCTGCCTTAGCGACTCGGCTCCGCTGTCGCCGCGGAAGGTCTTGAGGTACTCGTTGATGCCGAGCAGCGAGTAGGCCCAAGCACGCGGGCTCGAGAAACTGGAAAGCACCGGCAAGGCTGCTTGAAATAGCTCGCGAGCCAGGCCTTGACGACTGGGCTCGGCGGAGCGACCGACGACCGCCCCCAGCGCCCACACCGCGCGACCGTGGCTGTCTTCCGAGCCGACGTCCTCGACCCAGCGGCGCGAGTACGACATGAAATTTCGAAAGCGCCGGGTGTCCGGGTTGAAAGCGTACGCCACGAACGCCAGATAGCGGGCAGCAGCCGCGCGCGAAAGACGCGGGCGAGCCGTGCTGGTCTCTTCCAACATGGTCATCAGCAGCAGCGCCCGGGCGTTGTCGTCGAGGCAATAGCCCTCTTCGTAGCGCGGCACGTCGAAAGTTGCGTGTTGAATCAGGCCAGTGTCGTCGGTCATGGCGCGCAAATGAGCGAGGTTCACTTCCGGCAGGTCGGCGGGCGCGCTGAGCGGCCAAGCCGGCGGCAAGCTGCGCCTTTGACGTTGCCCCTCCAGCGCGTGCTCGAAGCTCTTGAGGTAACTCTTGGCGACGACCGGCCAGGAGCTACCGAGCGCGTGCTCGGCCGCGCGTTGGCCAATCGCCGCTCGCTCGACGGGGTCGCCCAACAACTGCAGCGCAGCGGCCGCGAGCGCCGCGGAGTCGCGCACGGGTACGAGCAGCCCTCGGCCTTCCGCGAGCAGCTCGCGAGCGTGCCAGTAGGGCGTTGAGATGACGGCTCGTCCTGCCGCCACTGCTCGGGCCAGCGTGCCTGACGTGCTTTGCTGCGGATTCAAGTAGGGCGTGACGTAGATGTCAGCGGCCGCCAAAAAGTCTGCCAGCTCGCCGTCCTCTACGAAGCGATCGTGAAAGACCACGCTGTCCTCGATGCGCAGGCGACGCACCCGCGTCTGTAGCTCGAGCCGGTAGGCTTCACCGTGGCGTTCCTTGACGTGCGGGTGGGTGGCGCCGACGACGACGAACACGGCCTTGGGGTGCCGCTTGAGGATCGCTGGCATCGCCTCGAGCACGTATTCGATGCCCTTGTCGGGCGAGAGCAAGCCGAACGTCAACAGCACGTCTTGCCCCGCGAACCCCAACGGGCTCTTGCCGCGCGCCCCTTGCGGCGCCAACGGAATGCCATGCGGAATGATGTCGATGCGCTCGGGGTCGACGCCGTGAAGTTCGCGCAAGGTACTCGCGCCGTGCTCGCTCATCACCACCACGCGTTCTGACAGCGCGATGACTTGATCGAGCGTCGCGCGCTGCAGCGTAGAAGGTGTGGTCAGGATCGTGTGCAGCGTCGTGACCACGGGCATGCGCAGCTCGCGCAGCAGGGTGAGCACGTGAACGCCGCATTTTCCGCCGAAAATTCCGTACTCGTGCTGTAGGGAGACGACCTCCACGCCGCTCGCGTTCAAGTACTGAGCAGCGCGGCGGTAGGAGGCCAGCTCGTCTTCGGCGATTTCGAAGCGCACCTGCTCCGGGTAGGCGTGGTCTTGCCCGGCATCGTTCATTGCCACGACCAGCGGCTCCATGTCGGGCGAGGCTTGGCCGACGGCGTCGCTCAAATCGCTGGTGAACGTGGCGATGCCGCATTGGCGTGGCAGGTGGTTGCCAACGAACGCTAGTTTACGAGGGCTGGGCGCTGCCGTAGTGGATGGACGCTGCATCTGGTTCTCGGTGCCTGCCTGGCGTCGTGCAACGCTAGGCGCTCGGTCACGCAAACGTGGCTATTGGCCTTCGACGATTCGCGCTGACACGGCGCGAATTGCCTGGCTGAGGTTCTTGAACAGGCGGGCCAAGCTCTGCATGGCTCCCGCCTCGGCCTCGCCAAACGCCCAAAAGGAGATCATGAGCTGCTCACCCTGCTGGGCGTCGGCCGGTAGAGCCAAGAAGCGGACCGGAACCAACGTCGTGCCGATGATGCCCAAGGTGAACTTCGGATCGAGGTGCGCTAGCTGGTAGTGCAGCGCCGTCTTCAACCAAGACACGCGAGTCTTGCGCGTGTTTTGCTCCAAATCGCGGTAAAGCAGCAGCAGGCGCCCCGAGCATTCGTGCGATGCCTTGACGGCGGGCGTTTCGTTCGGGTGAGGCCCGGTGAAGGTGCAATCGTTGGATTCGAGCAGCGATTTAGGGTGGTTGATGCGCTCCAGCAGCCCGTAGAAATCTTCGATGGCCGGGTAGCGTCGGAACGGTGCGAAGTCTTCGAGCGACGTACGGATCAGCTCTGGAGCTGCGGAAAAATCGAGATAACGCGCCCCTGCGTCCGCCGTGCTGCCCTGCCAGGGGTGCGAACGCGGCTCCGGGAACGGAGCTCCCGCGTACTCGTACGTCTTCATCGAGCTAAGCGGAGAGCTTGGCTCTCGCTCCTGGTTCGAGCGCGACCTCGGGGTCGAGCGAACCAACGCAAGCTAGGGTCGCTTCACACGCAGCCGTCCGGACCGACAGCAACGGCACCGAAACGCGGTTCCGCAACGTAGCGACCACGCCGCGCGTCAGCCGCGAGGGATCTCGGCTGCTGCTGCTGCCCATGACGACTAGGTCGAACTCGGCGCGTTGGTTGTAGCTTTCGATACCGCCAGCGACGCTGCTCGCCACCATGACTTCGGACGTAGTGGCGACCCCGAGCGAGCTCATGCGCTCGTGTAGCGCCAAAAGCCGAGTCTTGGCGTCGAAGCTTTCGTGAGAAACCACGTGTAAAAGCTGGACTTTGGCCTCGAATCGTAGCGCCAAAGCGGCGGCCCGCTCGAGCGTCGATGTGGTCGCAGCGCCAAAGTCGACCGGCACCAAGATGCGCTCCACCGCTGGTGGCGTATCGCGCTCGTAGACCGTCAAGGTGCCACACTCAGCCAGCGCCGACACGTCACGCACGATGTCGTCACGAAACTGCCAACCCAAATCCGAGCGCGAGCGCGAGCCAAGCACGATCAGGTCACAACGACTGCTGCTGGCGCGGTCGAGAATCGCTTGGGCGGGAGAGCCGGTCGCGACGGAGAGCGTCTCGAGCGATGCTCCGAAACGTTCGGCAATCAGGCTGGCGAGCCCGAGTGCGTCAGGGCTCGGTTGCTGGACATCGAACGCGCAAAGGAGGCGTTCGAAATGGGGTAGGTGGCGGCTATGCGCCGCCCCGCGTGACGTGTTCATTAAATCCTTGTGCGAGGAAACCGCGAGAAACTCAGCGATCTCGCCCCAAGGAAACGCCGACTCGCGACCCGCGACGCAACAGCGTCGGGCACGCCGCAGCGCCCACTGGAGGCAAGCTTCTACTCCCTGAACGCTGCCAAGTCAACGCAGCCCGGTGTTGACACACAGCGCAAACACTGAACCAGGTCGCACCAGTCGCGCCCCCTGGCTTGCGTCTACCCGGTTCCCGTGTCCTCTTAGGAATGCTTAGGCTCGCATTCGCGCGCCCTCACGACCTTAAAGGGACCCATGCCGAACAAACTTCCAGACGAGGTAGTCGTCGCCAAACTCAGCATTGAAGCTGCCAGCGTCGCGCTCGAGTCCTTGTTTCAAAAGATGCAATCGGTGCCCCGCGCCGAGAAGATGATGATCAACGACAAGGTTCGTGAAGCCTGCCAGCGACTGCAGGCCGCTCAAGAGCTGTTGGCGGAGCTCGACCGCCTGTCGATTCTGCCAGAGTGAGTAGTGGTGAGGATTGAGTGGGCCAAGAGCGGGCGGCAGCCGGCACCACGACTCAAACCTCACAACTCGAGCCTCACTCAAGCTTCTAAGCCGTATCGCGACGAGCCGCTTCCGCCATATCGGCGACAAGGCTCTTCAACACTTCCGGATCGGGGCCTTCGACCATCAGGCGCAGCTTGGCTTCCGTGCCGCTCCAGCGCACCAGCACACGGCCGTCGCGGCCGAGCTTCTTTTCGGCAGCGCCGATGCGCGAGGTTAGCTCGAGCATTTGGTCCAGCGGGCGGCGCGAGGTCAGCTTGATGCTCTCGAGCACCTGCGGCACCCGCTCCATCACGTGCGCAAGCTCGCCCAGGCCCTTTTGCTCGGCGACCATGATGGCGATCACTTGCAGCGCTGCCACTAAACCGTCGCCGGTGGTCCCGTGCTCCATGAAGATCAAGTGGCCAGACTGCTCGCCGCCAAAGCTGAGTGATTCCCCGCGCAACGCCGCGACGACGTAACGATCGCCCACGTTGGTACGGATCACGCTGCCGCCCGCTGCTTCCAGCGCGCGCTCGAGCCCCATGTTGCTCATCACTGTGGTGACGAGCTTGCCTTTGTTCAACTTGCCCGCCTTGTGCATACGCGTGCCGCACAACGCCATAATCGCGTCGCCATCGACGATCTTGCCGTTCTCGTCGACGAAGATCACGCGATCGGCGTCGCCGTCGAGCGCCACGCCCAAGTGTGCCTTCTTCTTTTTCACCTCGGCGGCGACGTGCTCGGGGTGAAGCGCGCCGCAGTTGCGGTTGATGTTCACGCCGTTCGGCTTGCAGCCGAGCGCGATCACCTCCGCGCCGAGTTCGGCGAACACGGCTGGGGCCACGCGGTACGCGGCGCCGTGCGCGGCATCCACGACGACCTTCAAGCCGTCCAGCGTCAACTCCTTGGGGAAGGTGTTTTTGACGTAGACGATGTAGCGGCCTTGCGAGCTGTCGAAGCGCTCGGCGCGGCCCACGGCGGCGCCGGTCTTGCCGTGTGTTTCGAGCTTGGGGTCGAGCAGCAAGGCCTCGATCGCCGCTTCTTCGCTGTCGGGCAGCTTGAAGCCGTCGGGGCCGAACAATTTGATACCGTTGTCGGCGAACGGGTTGTGGCTGGCGCTGATCACCACGCCGGCGTCGGCCCGCATGCTCTGCGTCAGGTTGGCGACCGCCGGCGTCGGGATCGGGCCGGACAGCAGCACGCGGCCGCCTGCGCCGCAAATACCCGCGGCGATCGCGGTCTCCAGCATGTAGCCGGAGACGCGCGTGTCTTTCCCGATCACGATGCGCGGCGCGCGCGATTTGCCGCGGCGAGCGACCAGCGTGATGGCGCGCCCGAGCCGGAGAGCGAGCTCGGGGGTCATCGGGTCGACGTTGGCACGCCCGCGAATCCCGTCCGTACCGAAAAGCTTGCGTTCACTCATGTTTGATTCCTCAAGGCGCCTAGTCTCGGAAATTCGTGAATTGCAGATCGAGCTCGAGGTCGTCGGCGGCGCGCAGCAGGCGCATCGTCTCTTGCAGGTCGTCGCGCTTCTTGCCGCTGACCCGCACCGCATCCTCGTGAATCGAGGCTTGCACTTTGACCTTCGACTCTTTGACAAGCTTGACGATTTGCTTGGCTTTCTCGGTCTCGATCCCCTCTTTGAGCTTCACCAACAGGCGCAAGGTGCCGCGCGGGCCCTTGCTCGGGTCCTGCCTGTCGAGATGCTTGAGGCTTACCTTGCGCTTCACCAGCTTCTCTTCCAACACCACCAGCGCGGCCTTGCAGCGGTCGACTGCGTTGGCCAAAATCACGATACCTTCCTCGTTCTTCTCGAGGGAGGTATCGGTGTTGCGGAAGTCGAAGCGCTGGCCAATCTCCTTTTGGGCCTGCAGTAGCGCGTTTCCGAACTCTGCCCAGTCGACTTTGGAGACCACGTCGAACGACGGCATGCAGCCTACAGGTCGATTGCCGGATCAGTCGGCAGATTCAAGAGCGAAGCGCGCGCTGCGCCCACCAGGAAAATCGACCCCGTGACCACGACCAGCCCGCGCTGACCCACCAGCTCGCGAGCCCTCGCCAGCGCGTCCGGCACGCCCTCGGCGACCTCGCCCGCAATTGCGGCGGACATTTCGTACGGGTCGACCGCGCGTCTGACGGGGGGCGCGACGAACACTCGATGCCCCGCGACCGTCTCGAGCCGCTTCAGCATGGCGCGCCAGTTTTTGCTGCTGATGGCGCCGAACACGAGCGCGATCTCTTTCCTCGACTCGATATCGCCCAGCACGCTCGGATCCAACGCATGCGACAGCGCGACGGCGCCGTCGGGATTGTGTGCGCAGTCGAGCAGGGTTAGCTCCTGGCCGTTGCGGTGCAACAGCTCGTTGCGGCCCGGCCACACGGTTTGCTCGACGCCTTTAGCTAACACTTCGGGCGTGTAGCCGAGCTCGCGACCGATGGTGACCGCCACCGCCAAGTTGGAGCCGACCAGCGCCACACGTGGATAAGCCAGGGGCGCGCCGGGCACCGGCTCCGGGCTGCCCAGCGGCACTTCGCGTGCGCCGACCTCGGCCATGCGCTGCTCTACCTGAGCGCGAGCGTCCGGATGCAGCTTGCCCAAGACCACGGCCGAGCCGGGCTTGATGATGCCCACCTTCTCGAAGGCGATCTTGCTCAGCGAGTCGCCGAGCTCGACCATGTGATCGTAGGAAACCCGAGTGATGGCGGCGACGCGCGGGGGAGGGATGACGTTGGTGGCGTCCAAGCGTCCCCCCAGCCCCGCCTCCAGCACGGCCAGCTCGACGCCGGCGTCGCGGAAGGCCACGAACGCCGCTACCGTCGCCACCTCGAAGAAGGTGAGCTCGGGACCGATGTCCATGACCTGGTTCAAATAGACGACCAACTTGTCGTCTTCGATCGGGACGCCGCCGATGTTGATGCGCTCGGCGAAGCGACACAGGTGCGGGGACGTGTAGACGCCGACGCGCTGCCCGGCGGCTCGCGCCATCGAGCCCACGAAGGCCGCGACGGTGCCCTTGCCATTGGTGCCCGCCACGTGCACGGCTTGAAACGAGCGCTCGGGGTTGCCGAGCTTGTCGCAGGCAGCCTGGACTCGCTCGAGGCCCAGCTTTCGGCCGTGCAAGGCCAGCGCGTACAAGCGTTCGAGCGCGGCCTTCAAGTCACTCAAGAGGCCTCGACACCTAGGTGCAAGAGCAGCGTCGCAAGCTTCTTTTTCATCTCCATGCGCGGCACGATTGCATCCACCATACCGTGGCTGAGCAAGAAATCGGACTTCTGAAAGCCCTCGGGCAAGGTTGCGCGAATGGTGGCTTCGATTACCCGCGGGCCAGCAAAGCCGACCAGCGAGTTGGGCTCGACTAGGTTGATGTCGCCCAAAAAGGCGGTGCTAGCTGCCACGCCACCGGTCGTCGGGTCGAGCAGCAGGCTGATGTACGGCTTCCGGCGCTCCCGGAAGCGGGCCAGCGCCGCCACGGACTTGGCCATTTGCATCAAGCTGAGGATGCCTTCCTGCATGCGTGCTCCGCCCGAGGCGTGCAGCAAGATGACGGGCAGGCCCATGTCGGCGGCGCGCTCGAACATGCGCGTGATTCGCTCGCCGACGACCGAGCCCATGCTGCCGCCCATGAAGGAGAAGTCGAAGAACCCGATGGCGATCTCGAAACCGGCGAGCTTGGCGCGCCCGACCTGAATGGCTTCGGTGACGCCCGTTTGCTTCTGCGCGCGAGCGACTCGCTCCGGGTAGGGCTTGTCGTCGACGAACAGCAGCGGATCAGCCGGAACGATGTGCTCGTCCCAGGCCTCGAATGCGACGTCGTCGAGTAGAAGGGTCTTCCACTCCGCTACCGTCATGCGGTGGTGGTGGCCGCAGGCGGGGCAGATGTGAAAACGCTCCGCGAACTCGGGTGCGGAGAGTACGTGGCCGCAGCCAGCGCACTTCTTGAAAAGGCCCCGGCCAACGGAGCGCTTCTCCGCACTATCGGTTTGGGTTGGATTGCGTTCAGGCAGTGCCACTGGAAACGGTGACTCTAGCAAAGATCGGCGGAGACTCGATCATGCGGCGGCGTAGCGCAAGCATCAGGCCGGTATTTTCCCGAATTCGCCCCAGCCTGCGGCGCGTTGAGCATCGCGGCCGGCGGCGGTAAGGCCCGGTTGCCGCCAGGAGAGGCCAGGCCGTGGGGTCGGGGCCAGCAATTGCTTGAGACTCGGGGATCCTTCGAGCCAACATCGCCGGCATGAGTCAGCCGACGCCGCCCGAGCTCCGCGCTCCGCTGATCGGCCGCGACGCCGAGCTTGCCTTACTCCGACGTGCCGCGCAGACCACCCTCGAGAAACGCGAAGTGCGCGCCGTGACGCTCGTGGGTGGACCCGGCATCGGCAAGGCGCGCATCGTCGAAGAGTTCGTGAGTTCCTTCCTCGAGGAGTCGCCCGGGGCCTTTCGTGTGTTTCAGGCGCGCGTCCGGCCGCCGGCCTTGAGCCACGGATTGGTCGAGCGCCTACTGCGAGCGCGCTTCGGCGTTTTGGACGGCGAAGACCGAGACACTTCCGTCGAGCGCGTGCGCACCGAAGTGTCGACCGTCTTGGATGATCGGCGCGTCGGTGACGTGTGCTTCCTGCTCGGTTCGTTGATGGGCATCGCATTCCCGGAGACGCCGCTGACGCGAGTTTTGGCCGAGGACGCCGTGCAGGCACGCATGCTGCGCCGCTCGGTGGTGCGCAGCTTCTTCGAGGCCGACTCAGCGCGGCGCCCGCTGTGCCTGGTGCTAGAGGATTTGCATGCGTCCGACGGCGACTCGTTGGAGTTGATCGGCCACTTGCTGGAGTACGGCCGCGGTCCGCTGTTGCTCGTTTGCCTGACGCGCGCCGAGCTGCTCAGTCGCTACGAGGGCTTCCGTGAGCTGGGCGCGACACGACACGAGGTGCTCGAGCTTGGGCCAGTCTCGGCCGAAAGCGCCACGCGTATTTTGAAGGAGCTGCTCGCTCCCTGCGACGGCGGCGCGCCGCAGCGCTTGGTCGACGCAGCGCTCGGTATGTCCGGCGGAACTCCGGGCTTGATGGAAGCCATGGTGCGCGTGTTCTTCGAGTCCGGCGTGCTGGCGGCGCCGAACGGGGGCAGGCCTATGCCTTGGCGCGTCGATCTCGATCGCCTGCAAAGCGCGCGCTTGCCGCTGACGGTCGACGACGCTGTCTTGGCACGCCTGTCGTCCTTGGCCGTGCAGGAGCGTCGGGTGCTCGAGCACGCGGCCGCGATTGGTAGCGTGTTCTGGCTCGGCGCGCTGGTCGCATTGGGTCGCATCGACGCCAAGGCACCCGAATATTGGACCGACTCGCCCGCCGAGGACGTCGCGCGGATTCGGCGGCTGCTGTCGAGCTTGGTCGAGCGGGACTATCTGCTGCGGCTACCCGACTCGGCTTTCGCCGACGAAGAAGAGTACATTTTCAAGCACAACCGCGAACGCGAGAAGATCGCGGAGTTGACCACCACCGGCGCTCTGCGTCGCTACCACCAGACCATCGCCGATTTCTTGTCGCAGAAGGACGCCGTGCGCAGCCAGGAAGAGTACCTGGCCGTGTTGGCGCGCCACTTGGAGCACGCCGGCTGTCTAACGCGCGCGGCCTTCACCTACCTGGAAGCGGGCAACGTGGCGCGTGAGCATTTTGCCGCTAAAAAGGCGCACGAATACTACCAAAAGGGCCTCTCGCTCTTGGGCAGCGACGACGCCCGGCGTCGCATCGACGCGCTGCACAACATGGGCGACGTGCTGCTCTTGCTGGGACGAACCGACGAGGCGCTGGCAACGTTTCGCGAGATGCTGGAGCTTTCGTTCCGGCTGGCGCTGCACGGCAAAGGCGGCGCCGCCCACAATCGCATGGGTCGCGTGCACCGCGACACGGGCTCGCTGGCACTGGCGCAAGAGCACCTGGAGACGTCGCTCACGCTGTTCGAGCGCGCCGGCGACACGCGCGGCATCGCCTCGTGCCACGACGACATTGGCAAGCTGCTGTGGATGCGCGGCGAATACGAAATGGCGCTGGAAGAACTGCGGCGCGGCCTCGCCATGCGCAAAACCTTGGGCGACGGCCGCTCGATCGCGCTCAGCCTGAACAACATCGGCCTGGTTTGGCGTGATCATGGCCAGGAAGCGCAGGCGCGCGAAGCGCTGGAGGCGGCGCTCAAGATTCGTCGAGAGCTTCTGGACCCGCTTGGCATCGTCGAGAGCTTGAACGACTTGGGGCAACTGGCGCTCGACCAAGGCGAGCACCCCAAGGCGCTCGCCCTGCTAGAAGAAGCCCAAATTTTGGCGCAGGACCTGGGCGACAGCAACCGCATCGCGATCGTGCTGGCCAACATGGGCGAGGCGCATTTGCGGACCCACGACACCGAGCGCGCGATCGAGGCTTTGTTGCGGGCCGAGCAGCTTTGCGAGGACTTGGGCGATAAACTGCACTTGGCCGACGTGAAACGCGCCTTGGCCAAGGCCCACCTGGAACGCGGCGACTTGAAGGCCGCGAGGGACTACATCAAGCGCTCGGTTGACCTGTTCGGCCAAGTGCGCAGCAAGCCGCACCTGGCGGTCGCGCTGCGCACGCTGGGTGAAGTCACGGGCGCGGGCGCGTGGGGGGATGGCCACGAAGTAAAGGCCGTCGACTACTTCATGCGCTCGATCGCCATCTGCAAAGAGATCGGCAACGAGCTCGAGGTTGCCAAGAGCTACCGTGCCTTCTCGGGCTACGTCTCCGGCTCGACCCACTATCAACGCATTCCGGAAATCCAGCGCGAGGCGCTAAAGTTGTCTGAAATGGCCGACGAAATCTTCGAACGGCACCGCATTCGCGTCACCGGTTCGAGCTCCATCAACACCAACGTCCAATGACTGCCAAGCTCAAGCTCCGTCGCACGGGCGAGATCGTCGTTCCGCTGCCCGCCTACCAAACGCCCGGCTCCGCGGGCCTCGACCTGTGCGCCGCCCTCGCGGAGCCGGTGCGCCTCGAACCAGGCCAGCGCCGGCTGATCCCGAGCGGGTTGATCTTCGAAATTCCCGAGGGCCACGAAGGCCAAGTGCGGCCAAGGTCGGGCCTGGCGCTCAAGCACGGCATCAGCATCGTGAACTCACCGGGCACCATCGATGCGGATTTTCGCGGCGAAGTGGGCATAGTGCTCATCAATCACGGCGACGAACCGTACGTGGTAGAGCCACTCGCGCGTATCGCCCAAATCGTAGTTGCGCGCGTCGAACAGGTCGAAATCGTCGAAGCCGAATCGCTGAGCGAAACCACTCGCGGCGCCGGCGGCTACGGCAGCACCGGCCACCGCTGACGCACGACGGCGCTGACGCCCAGTTGCGTCAACTCACGCAAATGCCTCTACCCCCCGCGTTTGGAGCGGAAGAGGAGCGTTCGGAGAGAGCTGACGGGGGAGGGGCGAGTGCCGTCGTGACGCGACGCTGGATGGGCGGTCTGGTTTCTGCAAGGTGCGAGGGCTGACGCAACCCGCCGCGGACTGTGCGGGACGCAATTTGCGAGCAAACCCCAGGAGGAACGGCCGATGAAACTTTTGACCTATGTTGGGTGGACGGCGTGGTCTGTGGTGATTTGTGGCGCTGTCGCAGCTTGTAGCGGGGCGGAAGCGCCCGCGCCGAGCTTCTGCGGTGGCATTGCCGGCTTCCCGTGCCCCGACGGGCAGACGTGTGTCGACAATCCCGATGATGGCTGCGACCCCAAAGCGGGCGGTGCAGACTGTGGCGGCATCTGCACGGACTCGCCTTCACCCACTTTCTGCGGCGGCATAGCAGGCTTTCCGTGCCCTGATGATGAGAGTTGCGTAGACGACCCTAGCGATGACTGCGATCCGAACGCGGGCGGCGCGGATTGCGGCGGCATTTGCGCGGCGGCGACGTGCGGTGATGCGCCGTGCGCGCCCGGACTCGTGTGCTGTAACCCGCTGCGGGGGATCTGCACGAAGCCTGGCGGCGTCTGTATTCAGTAAGCGGACGAATTCTTCAAACGCTTCAAGAAACGCGAGATTTCGTGGCGCACGGTCTCACGCTCGACGTCGCGGGTCAGGATATGACGCGAACGCGGCAAGATGACCGTGCGCTTGTCGACCGTGCCGAGCCGCACGGCGACGCGACAGGCGTTGGAGACCGGGGTGACCGCATCGAGCGCGCCGTGTAAGAGCAGGGTGGGGGCGTGGACCCGATGTAGCTGTTCAGCGAGGGCTTCGCCGGCGCGAAGCAGCGAAACTGCCGCCCGTACGGGCTGCGCGTTGTAGGTCAGGTGCAGGGCGCGCTGCTCGCGATCACCTAAATCTGGACCAGCTTTGGGCATCCAAAAGTCGGGTAAGCGCAGTCGGTCGACCACTTTCAAGCCCCAGGCGGGCCAAGGGCTCCTCAGCCACATAGCGTTGGCCATGGCGATCACGCCGACCGTCGTTTCAGGGTGATTGGCAGCCAACTGGAACGCCAGCAGCGACCCCATGGAAAGGCCGGCCACCACCACTGGCCCAAGCGCCGCCATGCGGGCGTAGTGCTGCTCGGCCGCTGCAAGCCAATCGGCAAAGCGCAGGGGCGCCAAGTCGGACACGCGCGCGCCGTGCCCCGGGAGCAGCGGCGCCTCGGCGCCCAACCCCAGCTCGCGCGCCACGTCGATGACCAGCGCGACCTCCTGCGGGGTGCCGGTCAAACCGTGAAAAGCCAGCACGCGCGGCGCGTTGCCCGGAACCACGAGGGCGTCGGCCACGCCTTCGCCCATCAGCGTCCCGCGCGGCCGTTTGTCACTCGTCATGCGTCGCCGCGTTTGATGCCATATGCGCGGATTTTCTTGTGCAGGTTGGTGCGCTCGACGCCGAGCAACACTGCCGCCTTCGAAATGTTCCAGTCGAGGGCCTTCAACGTATCGATGATGTACGTGCGCTCCGCGCCTTCGCGGAACTCGCGCAGCGTGAGCTGAGCACCGGGCGTCTTGGGCGCCGCCGGCGGCAGGGGCGTCGACACGGCGTCGTCGGCGTCCGACTCGTGCTCGTCTTCGAACGGGCTCAAGTGAGGATCTTCGGGCAAATCCGCGATCGTAATCACGTCGCTCGACAGGATAGCGGCGCGCTCGACCACGTTCTTCAGCTCGCGGACGTTGCCAGGGAACTTTCGGCGCGCCAGCGCCTCGTAGACGCCAGGCTCGATTTTCTTCTCGCGCAGGCCGTTTTCGCTGCAAAACGAGACCACGAACGCGTTGGCTAGCAGCGGCACGTCAAGGCGGCGTTCGCGCAAGGCCGGCACGCGGAGTGGAAACACATCCAAGCGGAAGAACAGATCTTCACGGAAGCTGCCGTTTTGAACGGCACGGCTCAAATCTTTGTTGGTCGCCGCCAGCACGCGCACGTCGACGTGGATCACGTGTTCGGAGCCGACCCGTACGACTTCGCCGTTTTGCAACGCCCGCAGCACCTTGGCCTGCGCGGTGAGATCCATATCGCCGATTTCGTCCAAGAACAGCGTGCCGCCGTGAGCCTGCTCGAAGAAGCCGCGCTTTCGGCCCTGGGCACCGGTAAACGAGCCTTTCTCGTGGCCGAACAGCTCGCTCTCGATCAACTCGCGCGGGATGGCCGCGCAGTTGACCTTGATGAAAGGCGCGTCCTTGCGCGGGCTGAGCCGGTGAATGGCACGGCTGACCAGCTCTTTGCCGGTGCCGGATTCGCCCGTTATGAGCACGCTGGCCTTGGTGGGCGCGACCTTGTCGATGTCCGCGAACAACTTCTGAATCGGCGCGCTGGTGCCGATCATTTCGTAGCGGGCTTCTAGCTCCGCGCGCATGCGCTCGACCGTGCGCGACAGCCTGGCGGTGCGAATCGCGTTCTGCACGCTGACCAGCACGCGCTCGCGCGACAGCGGTTTCTCGAAAAAATCGCTGGCGCCGAGCTTGATGGCCAGCACGGCGTCGTGGACCGTGGCGTGCCCGGACACCACCACGACCGGAATGTGCTTGGTAGCCTCGTCGGCGCGTAGCCGCTCGAGCGCCTGCAGCCCGGTCATGCCCGGCAGCTTGAGGTCGAAGATTGCGACATCGACGGGCTGCTCCGGGTCCGATAGCACCTCGAGCGCGCGCTCGGCCGAATCGGCCTCTAAAACTCGAAAGCCCTCGCCACTCAGGACCATCGACAGCGTACGGCGAATGTTCTTTTCGTCGTCGACGATCAGGACTGACGGAACGGCTTCGGTGAGCGGAGCCGCTGTCGTCATGTCTTGTCGAGCTGAACGAGGAAGTTCTTCGCCGGCACCGTGAAGGCGCTCTCCGGGTACTCCTGTAGCAGGCGATTGAGGACCGCGCGCGCGTCCTTCTTGCGCTTCTGCTTCATGTAAATTTCACCCAACAAGACGAGGCCCTCCGGCTCGAGCCCCGAATTCTTGAGTGTTTTGAGCGCGTACTCGCAGCGCATGACGGCGGCCTCGAAACGGCCGGAATTCAGGTAGTAGCGCGCCACGTACAGCTCATGCCGCGCCAACAGGCCCAGCACTACGTCGAGCATGTAGTGCATCTCTTTGGCGTGCTCGGAGGTCGGGTAGTCCGACAGGTAGTTCCGCAGCGTCGAGAGCGCGTCGTTCACCGAAGCCAAGTCCCGCTCTTCGAGCGGCGGCAGCATGATGGACTGGCTAACGGAATCGAATTCGCCCTTGGCGACGCGGTAGCGCGCGTACGGCACTTCCGGGTCGTTCGGGTGGTCGTGGACGAATTGTTTGTAGCTGCTGATGGCCTCGGAATACTTCTCTTGCTGGAAGTTGGCGTCCGCCAGTCGCAGCTCGGCGAGGCGAGCGACGCGGCTGTAGGCGTACTTGCGCTTGACCTCGCTGAGAAGCTCGTTGGCAAGCTCCCAGTTTTTGTCTTCGTAGGCGGCCAGCGCAGCCTCGTAGTCACGGCGAGCGTTGTCGGTGTAGTCGAGCGCCGTGGCGGGCGCTTCTTGCGACGCGCAGCCGCTGCTGCCAAGCGCGGAAAGCAGACCTAGCGCGCAGCTAACCGCGCCGAAACCGAGGGTCAGGCGAAACCGGGCAACGGCCCTGGGCTCTGGCGACGATTGACGGCACGCGGTCGACGGCTTCATTTTTCCACCGCTGGGTAGCGTTCTCCGTCACCGGCGGCAAGGGCAGCGCGGGCATCGGCCCCGGGCTCAGGCTTTTTCGGACGAACTTTCTAGCCTGGCGTGGAGCTTGGGGTAATGATTGCCGCCCATGCCCGAGCCGGTCCCAATGACCCCACAAGGAGCCCAGAAGCTGCGCGACGAGCTGGCTCGCTTGAAAGAAGAGCGCCCCAAGATTTCGCGCGAAATTGGCGTAGCGCGCGAGCACGGCGATCTCAAGGAGAACGCCGAGTACCACGCGGCCAAGGACCGTCAGGGCATGATCGAGGCTCGGGTCAAAGACATCGAGGACAAGCTGGCGCGGGCGGAAATCATCGACCCCAGCAAGCTTTCGGGCGATCGCGTGCGTTTTGGGGCTCACATCAAGGTTACGAACCTCGATACCGAAGAGGAAACGTCTTACCAAATCGTGGGCGCCGACGAAGCGGACGTCAACACCGGCACCATTTCAGTATCGGCACCGCTGGCCCGCGCGCTGATCGGCAAATCAATCGGGGATGAAGTGGTGGTCAATCTGCCCGCCGGCAAGCGCCGCTACGAGATCGCCGAAATCGCCTTTCGATGAGCCTTCGCTCAGCCGCTGGCTCAAGGCCCAGCAGCCCTGACGGCACGCGCATAAGCGTGCTCGAGTCGGGTTCGCACGTGGCCGCGCTGTACGGCTCGCTCGCCAGCCTTTTGGCCTTGCTGCTCGAGCTGTTGCTGGTCGTGCTGCTGCGCGGCTCCGAAATTTCGAGCATCTGGGAGTTGCAGCACGGCACCGCGCTGCTGCTGCCGGCTTACCTCACGCTGGCGGTGGTGGCCGGCGTGAGCGGCGGGCTGCTATTGCAGCTGCTGCTGCGCGCCGAGCGCTCGCGGCCGCACCGGGTCATGCTGGGGCTGCTCGTCGCGACGGCGGCGGCGCTCGGGGCATTCGGGGTCGGCGGTGGCCGTCATCTGGCGGGGCCGGGCCTGCGCTTGGGCTTTGCGTTGACGGTAGCGGGCCTGGCCTGCGCGGCCAGCTTGCTTAGCGCGCCCCGGCTCTCGGCGCTGCTGCGTCGCGCGCCGCGCGTCTTCTCGCTGGGGGCTTTTGGCGTGCTGCTGGGGCTGGAGCTAGGGAACCAGTTCTTGCTGGTGCGGCTCTACCCGGCATTCCACGTCGCACTGGCGGCGGCCGCGCTCGTGATCGCGCCGGCCGTGCTGGTCCCGCTGGTGGCCGCGCGGCGGGGGCGGGCAGGGCCTGACGCCCGCCGTAACGTGGTCGTCGCGCTCGGCTTGGGCTTAGTGGTGGCGTTCGGCGCGCTGTTGGCTCGCCCGGCCGCGCAGCGGCTGGCTCGCTTCGATAACTGGCGGCTGATCTTGCTCGAGTCCGCGCCGCTCGCGGGACAAGTCGTGACTGCGAGCGCCCAACTCGCGCCGCCCGAACCGCTCGACGACAGCTCCGAAGCCGGCTTCAACGCGGCGGGGACGTTGGGGGCCGGTCAAAGCCCGCTCAACTTTCAGGGCCACGACGTACTGTTGGTGACCATCGACGCGCTGCGCGCCGATCACGTGGGCGCGTACGGCTACCAGCGCCAGCTAACACCCCATTTCGACGCGCTCGCGGCGCGAGGCAGCGTGTTCGAGCGCGCCTACTGCCCAACGCCCCACACCTCGTATTCGGTTACGTCGCTGCTGACCGGTAAATACATGCGCCCGCTCTTGCTGCAGGGCGCGGGCGGGGATTCGGACACTTGGGCCGGGCTGCTGCGCACCTACGGCTATCGCACCGCAGCCTTTTACCCACCCGCGGTGTTCTTCATTGATGAAGGCCGTTTTGCGAGCTTCGAGCAGCGCGCGCTCGACTTTGAATATCGCTGGGTCGAGTTTGCCGAGGGCGAAAAGCGCCTGACTCAGGTGCGCGAGTATTTGAAGACCTCGCCGCACGACAAGCCGCTGTTCGTGTGGGTGCACTTGTTTGGGCCGCACGAGCCCTATGAGGCTCACCCGGAGCTCCAGTTGTCACTGGGCGATCGCGACGTCGATCGCTACGACGCCGAGGTCGCAGCCGCTGACGCGACCTTGGGCCAGTTGGTGCAGCTGATGGCTGCGCGCGGTCCGGGTGGCGTGACCATCGTCACGGCCGATCACGGCGAAGAATTCGGCGACCACGGCGGGCGCTACCACGGCAGCTCCGTTTACGAGGAGCAAGTGCGAGTGCCGCTAGTAATCGCGGGTCCCACCGTGAAAAAGCAGCGCGTCAGCGAGGTAGTGCAGACCATCGATCTTTTGCCGACCGTGCTTTCTGCGCTGGCCGTCCCGCGTCCGCCGCGCATTCGCGGCC
>JAYUYU010000665.1:0-4337 GCA_043752365.1 Myxococcales bacterium
GCTCCGGCGGCAATTTCGCGCAGCCGCTCGGGCGACATTTGCTGATCGACGTGGCGGTAACGCAGCTGCGCCAAGTCGAGCAGGAACGAGCGCGCCGCCCGCATGGGTACCTGCTCCTTGAAGCGACCGAGCAGAATGCCTTCGTTCTCGACCATTTCCGGGTAAAGCAGCTTGGCGTGGCTGAAGCCGATGACATCGGGTGTGCCCGAGAGCCCGACCTGCAGCATGCTGCCGACACGCCGCGCGTAGGCGGGGCCGTAGCGGCGCACGCTTGCCGATGCCAGAGAGCGCTGCATTGTAGGCACCGAAACGCCCGGCGGGACCAGGCGGGCGGCTCGCCCGACCGCGACGTGAAAGGCGACCAACGCGAGCACGCAGCTTCCTAAAAGCAGGCCTAGCCCCCGCAGCGCACAGCCGAGCCTGGACTTCACGGAGCGTTTGCCGTTCGCTTCACCGTGAAGGCGGTGTGCAGCAGCCGCACGACGATGCGAGCCGGATCGTACACGACGTGGAAATGCGACACGCGCTCGGCTTTGGGCGGATAAATGACCTCCACCGGCACCTCGACGATGGGGATGCCGTGCCGCGCCGCGCGCACCAGCAGATCGCACTCGAAGCCGTACCCGCGCGCGTCCGAACCGAGCGCCAGCGTGGCGTGCAGTGGGTAGCGGCGCAGGCCGCACTGCGTGTCGCTCAGCTCTTGCCCCGCAAAGCGCGACACCCACCAATTGGAGAAGCGGTTGGAAAACTGGCTCGGGCCAGGGGCGCCCGCGCGCTTCATGTCGCGAATGCCGAGCACGATGGCTTGCGCAGGCGCGCTGTGTTTGGCCAGCATGACGGCGTCGACCGCGCGGTGCTGGCCGTCTGCGTCCAGTGTGACGGTGGTCTCGAAGCCGCGCTCGGCCAGCCAGGCGAAGCCAGTCTTCAACGCCAGGCCCTTGCCCAAATTCGTAGCGTGCGACACCACGTCGATGCCGCTGCCGCGCGCGATGTCACCGCTGCCATCGGTCGAGCCATCGTCGACCACCAACACCGCGCCGTCGGGATCGAGGGCGCAGAGCTCGCTGAGCACCTGCTTCAGGCTACGACTGGCCTGGTAGGCCGGAATCAGGTAGGCGCGCTGCACCGGCGAAGGGTACCATCGCTCGTTCAACGTCATGCCTTCGTTCGACGCCACCAAAGTCGGTCAGCTTGCGGAGGCGGCCAAGCAGGAGCTGCGCCGTCGCATGCGGGCGCTGCGCACGGCTCATCCTGCCGCGGCGCTGCGGATTCGCAACGGCGCGCTCGTCACTCGAGCGTCGGCACTGCCGGCTTTCGCCGAGGCGCGCGGGGTGGCGCTATTTTTCCCGATGCTGGACCGAAAAGAGCCTGACCTGCGCGAGCTGGACGCCGAGGCGCGCCGGCAGGGCAAGCGGGTCTATTACCCGTTTTTGGAGCCGCGCGGCGAGGCCCTGGTGTCGGGGCTGCGATTGAGCCAGTCGCTCGACGATTTGGCCGAGCGCGGGCGGCGCTTTCACGAGCCGCCTTTGAACGCGCCGCAAGCAACGCGGGGCGACGTGGACTTGCTGTTCGTGCCGGCGCTGGCCGTCGCGCCAAGCGGCCACCGCTTAGGCTACGGCGCGGGCTTTTACGACTCACTGCTGCCTGACGTGTGCCCGCCCGGCCGCAGCGTGGCTGTGGCCTACGATTTTCAGCTGTTGGTCGAGCTGCCCACGCTGCCGCACGACGTGGCTTGCGATTTCGTGCTCACCGACGCTCGCAGCTTGGCCGCGCAAGCGCCGTAGCTCAGCTCCTGGGCGAGCGCGCATCGGCCCGCGCGTTGCGGCCGACTTTGGGCTTTTGGCAGTCGGCGCACGCGCCGTACATTTCGTGCTTGTGGGCGCGCACCAAAAAGCCGTAACGCTTGGCAATTTTGTCCTGCAGGGTTTCGATCTGCGGCTCTTCGAACTCGATGATTTTGCCGCAGTCGAGGCACACCAAGTGATCGTGATGGGCGTCCTCGTCCGCTAGCTCGTAACGGGTGAAGCCGTCGCCAAACTTGTGCTCTTGAACGACGCCGCTTTCCGAAAGCAGCTTCATCGTGCGGTAGACGGTGGCGTAGCCTACGCGCGCGTCTGCCGCACGCACCAGCTTGAGCAAGCTGTCGATGGTGATGTGCTCGTGCACGTCGAAGAAGGTGTCGATGATCAGCCGGCGCTGCTCGGTCGAGCGCAAGCCGCGCTTGAGCATGTAGTCGTTGAGCTCTTGGCGCAGCCGCTCTTGATCCGGCGGACGGGTTTTGGCCTGGGCTTTGGTCGTATCCCCGGTCTTCACGGGTCTATCTATCGCCGTGGCTCGGTCCCCGGTCAAGGGACGCGCGCAACGGCGTGAGAGCCAGGCTGGTTCGGCGGAGGTTGGGCTGGTCTGCCGCGCTTGGCTCACGAGCTGCGGCCGGTGAGTCGAGCGAACAATGTGCCAAGCCCGCCCACGAAAATCGAGTGGTCTTCGTCGCTTGGCTCGGGCGCCCCGGGGTCGAACGGTAGTTGTTGCGGATCGATGACGTCGAGGGCGCGGCGCTCCGACTCGGTCGGAGAAGGGTGCAGCCGTAGGCGACCTTGGTGTCCGCGGGAGAAGTCGTCGAGCTGGTCGACGATGCTCTCCGCCGGCTGAACTTCTGGAAGGCCCAAATGTTCCGCGAGCAGGCTGCGGCGAGCAGCCAAGATGGACCGACCCAAGGCGTCGTCGGCATCCAGCGTTTCGAGCGACAAGTTGAGCTCGGTATCGACGGTGTTGCTGCGATTGGTGAGGTTGGCCGAGCCAACCGTTACGAAGCGGTCGTCGACGATCATCAGTTTCGAATGAATGTAGGTGCCGCGCTCCGGCTCGACGCTCGGGCTCGTTTCAGGCACGGTGTAGTAGACGCCCAGCTTGTTCGAGGTGCCTGCGACTGCGGCCCGCAGCTCACCGATGATTTTGGCCTGAGCTAAACCGACCGCCACATGCTCCTTGAAGGTCTCGCCGCGAATGTTCAGGACCAACACCACCTCGAGCGCGCCCTCTCGCTGGGCCAGGCGCTGGACCAGTGCTTCACCCAGCTCCTTTGAGCTGAAGTACTGCGTTTCGACGTAGAGCAGGCGCTCGGCGAGGCGGATCGCTTGCAGGTGCAAGTTGCGGATTTCAAAACAGTTGGCGGCGCCGTTGGGAGCGCCGTACGGATCCGTGCGACTCAGCGTCACCTCGGACGCCACCAGCGGTACCGCGCCATGCGGGGCAAAGTCGTTGAAGCGGGTGCTGGAATCTCGTGGCTCGGGCGGCGGCAGCGTGATGGGCTCTCCGCCCGCTGCCAGCCAACGCTGGCGGAACAAATCGCTCAGCTGAAGCGCTACTCTTTCGCCCACCAAGTACGCTTGCACGTCGTGAAATGGCTGGTGGGGCTCGCCGCGGCTGATACGCAGCGGGTTGGGCAGCGTGTGCCGGCGATCATCCCAACGGTGATCGCACAGATCGAGTCCTCCCAGAAACGACAGCTGGCCATCGATGACGACGAACTTTTGATGGTGTGAGCCGCCCTCGACGTGGTTCGAGTCGAATTGGAATTGCAGGTGGTCGCTGGTCATCCACTTGAAACGAAGGTCTTGCATCCACTCGCGCTCGAGCGAGAAGACCGCGTGAAAGTCCCAGGCCAACAGGTAAACGCGCAAGCCCGGAGTGCGACGGCAAAGTGCATCCAAAAACTTGAGTAGCGTTACCGGCAGGGCGGCCTTGGCGGCTTCTGGGCCGCGCAACAGGCAGGCGTCCGTGTCGAACTGCCAGCCGGAGAGCAGGATGAAGTCTCGAGCTAGCTGGGCTGCGTGGTAAAACGCACCGTAGTAGTCGTCGCCGTCGACCAAGAGCCCGGCCGACACGACTGGCTCTTGGCACCAGAGGTTCTCACCGGGGCGAAGGATTCTATCCATCGCGCCCGTCATACCATCGCTACCAGCGCAAGCGGCAGGCGCAGCGAGCGCCGAGCAGGCGGGGCACATCGCCACATCTCGCCGGCAACTCGAAAAAGCCAGGGCACCCGGCATGTGGCCGAGGGAAGTAAGCTCCCCGCTAGACGAGCGACCAGCCGAGATGAAGCAAGGAGTAAAACGCAGCCAGCTTCGGCACCCGCAGCAGCATGAGCAGCGCCAGGAATCTGAGCGGCATGCGATTCAGACCGGCCAAATAGCAGAGCATGGAGAACGGCACCGGCAGCACGCTGGCAAGCAACGCGGCCCAATAGCCTCGGCGCGCGAACGACGACGTCAACAGATGTCGCACGCGCGCCGTCTTCCGCGAAACCCAGCCAACATGCGACAAGCGCTCGGAGATGA
>JAYUYU010000666.1:0-10704 GCA_043752365.1 Myxococcales bacterium
CGGGCATCAGTCGGCAGGTACGGGTGCGCTCACGGCGCGCACCACGGAGGGAACCAACCACGCCACGGGTCCGTCCCTCGATCAATTCATCGGCCAAAAACTGCAAGAGCAGGGCGTGGTGACGCCCAAGCGCTCTTTGCTTTGGGGCCTCCACGACTCCGTCGGGAATTGGGGCCCTTGGTACGAAGCGGCCGGCAAGAGCGCGAACATCGAACGCAACCCGTACGCCGCGCTCGAGGCGATCGCGCCCTACTTTGCGGCCCCGGACCAATCAGCGACAGCCAACCCGCTGCTGCGCAAAAATTTCGTCCTCGATCGCGCGTACAAGGATTGTAAGCAGCTACTCGGTAAGCTCGGCGCGGACGGGCAGACGCTGCTCGACTTTCACTGCAACAACATCGAGTCTTTGCAGCAAAGTGTGAAGCAGGCGTTGGATCGCCCGGCTGGTCCCGAGTGCCAGGCGCCCCTCGCCCCCGACACGATCTTGAACAAGGATGCGAACTTCGCCCAAGCCGACAATCACGATGAGATGATGAAGGCTTTTGTCTCGTTGGCGCCGCTCGCATTGGCTTGCGACATCACCCGCGTCATTGGCTTTTCGTTCGGCGTAACAGGGGACCGCTTCGCCATCCCAAGCTCGTACCAAATACCGGCTTCTAACGCGGTGGACTCGGGTGATTCTGGTCCGCAACACCACGCCTGGACCCACGTGTACGACCAGAGCGCCGACAAACGCACCGCGCTCAAAGGTTTTGTCAGCTGGTATGCCGAACAGGTGGCGCTGTTCATCGACAAGCTCAAAGCAACGCCTGACGTGAACGGCAAAACGTTGTTCGACAGCACGCTCGTTCTATGGACCAGCGAGCTCGGGCACAAGCCGTCCAACTCGCTCGAGCCGCACCCCAACGAGCACGTTCCGGTCATGCTTTTCGGCAACAGCTTGGGCGCCTTCAAGACCAATCGCTTTTACGATGGGGACAGCAGCCCCGACACGTCGCTCATGCTGCACCAGTTATTCGTCTCGATGATTCAGCACACCGGCCTTGCGAACATCAACGAGTTCGGGAACAAGGGCCAGGGGCCACTCGAGTGGCTGCGCGGCTAGCCGCTCGACGTTGTATGAATTGCCACTGTGGCTGTTGAAGGCCGCGGCGTGTCAGTCTGCGGAGCTCACGGCTGCGTGTAAGTCTACATAAGATAAGCGGTTTTACGCGCCATTTCGGGCTCCAACGCGCCGCGTTCTGCAGTCGCTAAGCTTTTTTGCGGCAGTCGAGGTGACTCGCTGCTGGCCAACTGATACGGCTGGAGTTGCTTGCAGGAGAACCGGAGAAGGCTACGGGTCGGGCCGACAGCGCTAGGTCCCCTGCTGCTGGCGGGCGCGCTGTCGTGCACTTTTCCCTCCTACTTGGTCGAGTCGGGCGTGGGGGCAGCGGCGGGGCAGTCTATGGGCGCAGTAGGCACGGGTGGGACCGGCGCCGCGTCGGGCGCGGCTTCTGGCGGTGCTAGCATGCTGGCAGGGACGGGCAACACAGCGGGGGGCTCGCTGGGCGAGGCAGGTGGGGCGGGCTCGGCAGGCCAAGCGGGCGATGACCCCGGTCTCGTGCTCGATTGGAGCGCGGGCTCCCTCACGCAGCTAGACCTCGCGTTGCTCGGCAGCGCGCAAGTCGACGCGCACGGAGTGGCGCTCACCCAGGACGTCAAGCATAGGCTCGGCGGGTTAATGACCAAGCAGCAACTCGACCTGAACGTCGATTCCAAGCTGCACCTCAGCGTCGGTTTTCGGATCACGGCAGGCCACCCGAATGGAGACGGCTTGGCGCTGGTGCTGCACGCCAGCCCCGACGGTCCCACGCGTATCGGTTCCGGCGGAGGAGGCTTGGGTTACGGCGGGCTCTCGCCCTGTCTGGCAATCGAGATCGACACGGCCGAGATCGCAGCCGCGGATCTGCCGGCTCCGCACCTAGGCTTGATGCCCGGCTGTAATCCCGACGCCCATGGTCCCAGTACGACGGCGCTGGGCGGTGACCCCTCCGACGGCGCCGACTGGACCCTCGACGTTGTCTGGAGCAAGGCTATCGGCATCATGGACGTGACGCTGCGGAACGGAGCAACCGGCCGCGAAACCTCGCTGAGTGAACCGCTCGACCTGACGACTTTGGTAGGCTCCAAGCTATTCGTGGGCGTGATGGCCGCCACCGGCGAGTTCCACGCGACGCATCTCGTGCACCGCTTTCACGTATCCGGCGGCGGCGCCGAAGCATTCACACTGACCAGCTCGAACGCGGCGTTCTGACGGCGCGCTCGCCCGCGTGTTAGCTTCCGGCGGATGCTGCTCCTGAAAGGTTGGCTCCCGCTTACAGTGCTCTCGCTAGCTCTCGCCTGCGGCGGCCGCCGGGATGCGCGCTCGCCAGCCGTGCAGCCGCCAGCCTGACCGTGGTCGAAACCGACCCCGTCACTGCCCATGGTCGGCCCAACTCGCTCAAGCTCAACTTGCCGCCGCTCGGCGCCTTGATCCTGTCGCCGATGCGCCAAATTAGATCAAGCTGCCCTAGTGCGGCTAGGCTGCACTCGAGGAAAAGCGATGAGCATGAAAACGTGGCTGGGGGTGGGCGCGTTCGGTTTGATGGCGTTGGTAGCTTGCTCCGACGATGGCGAAGACAAGCCTGCCGGTAAGTCGTGGCAGTGCGACGCGAGTCAGGATATCGCGGCCTGCGCCTGCTATTTCGACGACCCCATCAACTTCAGCAACCCCGTAGCGGAGTGCACCAAGGCAATCGGCAACGGTGCGCGCTGCTGCAAGAGCGGGGCGGATGCAGCCACCCCGAACTGCGTGTGTGCCAGCGGCAATGACCTTGGTTGTACCCCCGGCACCCAAGAAGTCGAAAAATGCTCCGGTCTGCCGCCGGAGTGACGACTGTCTATTTCAGATTTTGGCTTCGTCCGCGAGCGTGAAAGCTGGCGTCATGCGCTCCTGTGCGCCGCGGGAGATGCCCGCGGTTTTCGCCAGACTTCGCCAGGTGCGGACGGCGCTCGGCACCTCTGCGATGATGGCGCTCGCTCGCTCCATGGACCGTGAGCCCAAGCGCCACGTGCCTGAGGTTCTGGAAGCGACTAGGTCGCCTGCTCGAATGCCGAAAAGAAGGCGGCCGCGCTCGTACTGTCCGGATCGAGCGCAGTCAGGATCTGCAGCCTTGCCAAGATTTCGGCGGCGCTGATTTCAAGATCGGCTTCCGGCAGGCCGCGAATCGCCGCAGAGCTGGCCACGTTGGCCGGTGGCGGCACGCTGGCGCTCAGCGTCTGTTGGCCTTGGCTCATCGCGCTTGCTCGGTTTTGGCCGACAGCCGCTGAACCAGCAGGCGCACATCGCGCTCGCCGCCTTCGAGCAGCTGATCGAGCAGTGGCTTGCGCGCGTGCGGCACGACCAAGAACGAGCACAGTGCTGACTGGCCCGTGCCACAGCGTAGCTCGCGCACACTGAGGCGCCGCCCGCCGACGTGACTGAGCAGCGCCGATAGGCAGCCTGAAAATAGCGAGCACTGTTCCCGCCGCCCCGTTGTCGAAGCGCTCGAGCGCGGCGGCGTCGCTTCGGCCAGCGCGCTGCGCTGGAACTCTACGACCAGGCAGCCGCTAGCGGCAAACGAAAAATCTAATACCGGGCTGCCAAGACCTAGCTCGCGAAACCAGGCGGCCAACAGCTCTGCCACTCGGCGCATCGAAAGCTCGGAAAGCGCTTTGCCTTCCGTCTGGAAAACGCTGGCGTCCAGATCGATCGCCGCGCGACGACCCCACTCCACGCCCCAGTCATAACAAAACATGGGCCAGGTCTCCGGCGCCAAGCGATCGCAAGTGGCGCGAAGGCCGCTGAAAAATACGCTCGGCAGCTGCATGATGCGCTGCTCGGCGTAGTCGCGCCTGACCCCGAGCTGAGCTTCACCGGGTGATAACTCACTTTGCAGGGGGGCCGGAACGCCTTCTGCTCGCACGTCGCGAAACTGCGTGCGATTGATCAGAAAATAGTAACGCTCGAGCTCGGACGGCCGCAAAAGTTCGACCGCGACGTCTTGCGCTCCGAACTTGAAGTCGAAGACGTACTGAAAGCGCTCGGGCTGCTGACTGTTACTGGCCGCGTAGCGCTGAAACCGGCCTTCGAATTCAGCAGAGCGCGTGCATGGCGCCACCTCCCGGAAGAAGTTACGCCCGATGACTTGATTACGATCCAAACGCGCGAGGCGGGACTCGTACTGATTCTATCGAAGCACCCCTCTCGATGCTCCACAAGTCGCTCCGCACGTCACCCGCGGACCCGAGCAGCTGCTCCGGGGCCATGTACTGTGGCGTGCCCACGAAGGTGCCCGTCGCTGTGAGCCGGCTCGGTGCTTGCTGGCCGTCGCGAGCGATGCCGAAATCGATGAGCTTGGGCGATACGCCGAGCGGAGAGCCCGTGTTCGTAGGTACCAACATGATGTTTTCTGGCTTCAAATCGCGGTGAATTACGCCGGCGGCGTGCACGGCGGCAAGGCCGTGCAGCACGGGTAGCAGCAACTGCACGGCGCACACCGCTCCCAGTGGCCCGGATTGCGCAAGCGAAGCCGCCAGCGTTTTTCCAATCAGGAACTCCATGACGATGTAAGCCGTGCCTGCCTCGTCGAGACCGCAATCAAAAACTTCGACAACCGCGGGATGTCGCAGCTTTGCGAGCGTACGCGCTTCGAGCAGGGACCGTTCAGCGCCTTGCGCGACGTTGCTGCGCAGCACCTTCACTGCCACCGGCCGATCGAGCGCTACATGGCGCGCGAGCCAAACATCGCCCATTCCCCCGCTCGCAATCAGCCTGTCAAGCTCGTAGCGACCCGCGAAAAGCTGCTTCGAGGTTTGATGCATGGGCAGGTCGAACGCCGCAACTTAGCACCGTTCGGCGGCGACCTTGGACGCTGAGCCGTCAAAATCTCACCGCGCATGCCCGACGGATTGGTGGGACCAAGCAGGTCAAAAGGCGCCAGTGAAGTTAGACAGGTGCGGCGCAACGGTGCGATTTGTCGATGGCACAAGCCGGGCCTACACATCCATGCTCATGATTCCCGTGAAGTTCGGCATTGCGGCTCGCTGCATCGCGTTGGCTTTGGCCGCCTGGGCGTGCGAGGACCAGCCTTCGGCGCCGCCCCAGACGGGTCCAAGTCCAGGCGCTTCCGGCGGCAGCCTGGGTGCCGCGGGCACAGTTCAGGCTGCGGCGGGTACGACGAGCGCCAACGCCGGCGGGCTGAACAACGGCGGTACGGGCAATGCGCTCGCTGCGGGCGGAACAGCTGGGGCAGGTGGCATGGCTGGAGCTCAGTCGCTGCCGACTGATTGGTTCGACTCTAGCTGGACCCAGCGCCGCAAGGTCACTATCAGCGACCCGGCGCTAACCGAAGAGCTGCGCGAGTTTCAGATCCTCGTAAGGCTAGATGCCCAGAGCATCGACTACGCGCGCACGCAGACCAAGGGTGAGGATTTGCGCTTCGTGACGGCTGACGGCGCCGTGCTCAAACATGAAATCGAAAAATGGGACCCGGTTGGCGGTTCCCTCGTGTGGCTTTTGTTGCCCGCGCTGAGCGCGAAACCGGTCGAGCTCTGGCTCTACTTCGGAAACTCGCAAGTCCTTGCGCCAACGGAGGAAGACCAACGCGCGGTGTGGCCAGCGCCCTACGCGGCCGTGTGGCATCTAGGGGGCAATGTTAACGACGCTTCGCCAAGCGCCTACGCTGCGCAAAACGTCGGCGGAATCTTCTCCCCGGGCATGCTGGGGCAGGGGTTGAAGCTCACTCGCGCACAGAAGCAATATGTGCTCGTTTCGCCCGACGGCCCGGCGCCGGCCATTAGCGGCGCACAAGGGTCCACATTCTCAGCATGGGTCCAACCGGGCGAAATCGATGGCAGCCCTGGCGATGGCAGCGATGAGCAAGACAACGGCAGCGTCGTCTTCACCATCGGAGGTCATTCAACTGACAATCACAACTCGTACACTGGCTACAACGTCAGCTACGAGGGTCGCATGATCACACACGTCGACCCAGCAGACCAGGGAACCTATCGCCGGGTGCGCAGCACTCCCAGCTCAGTCAAAGTGGGTGAATGGAGCTTCTTGACTTATGTGGTCGACTTGGGTGCGGGCGAAGTGCGCTTCTACAGGAATGGGGTCCTGGTGGGCGCAGTCAGCGAAGGCGCATTCAACGGTTCCACGTACGCGCAGCAGGCGTCACTCCGAGTCGTAATTGGCAGCGAGGAAGACTTGACCAAGCATTTTTGGGATGGCGTCCTCGACGAGCTCCGCATCGAAAAAGGCATGCGTTCGGCGAGTTGGATCGCCGCACAATACCGCGCCATGACCACGCCTGAATACGCCACGATAACCAGCCAGTAGGCTCAAGCAGGATAGGTCTCTGTCCCGACGGCATCACGCGGGTCTGCGGCATGGAGTGTTGATCCGGCGCCCGGTCTCGGTTGTGGCTGACGATACGCGGGACGACGCGCTTGGCCGTGCCCTCGACTCGCTCACCGTCCTGCGGTCAGGACACGTGACCTGTCGGGAGGACGCGATTGTTGCCAACAAGCTCGCAGTTCAGCGCTTTTGTGGGTGGCATGCTCCATGCGATGCCCGGCGCTAGCGCGCTTGCTACTGCGTTACGAAAACGCGGCGTTGAGGGAGCGCGCTAAAGAGCTTGCGGCGGGCTACTTGGACGCGGTGCTCAGCCAGTGTCAGGCCAAACACCAGGAAGCCTGCCGCGAGCTAGTTAGCGTGAAGTATCCGAGTACTTGGGAAGAATTCGAGCTTGCTGAGCGCTTCGCCGAGGTTGTGTCGGGCTACGGAGCACCTCCTGGCACCGAGCCGACCGTTTTCAAGGTACTCGACCTAGCTTGCGCGGCGGGCGAGCGCGCGGCTTGCACCGAGCTCGGCGCCGGTTGGGCGGTGCAGGGCTTTCGTGCGAAGGCGGAGCCGCTGTTGGTCGCGGTGTGCGACGCGGGTGATCAACGTGGCTGTTTGGAGCTTGCCAACTTTTGGGGCATGGGAAACCCCAAGGCCAGCCAGCTGCTACACAAAGCTTGCGACTACGGCTTCGTTTCCGCCTGCGCAAGCCTCGCGCGGGAACACCCCAAGCTGCGGCGGCGTGCGTGCCAGCTGGGCCAATGCGAAGAGGGAACCGACCTAGAGCCGGAGTTGACGTGCGTAGCCGGCCAGCGCGATTGCGCAAAGGTGCTGGAGCGCGCGCGGCAGCCGCTGACCGCGCCCTGTCGCTTCGAGCTGCTGCGCGAGGCGTGCGGGCAAGGCGCTAGCGCCAGCTGTGGCGAGCTGGGGGAGTCGTACCGCTCGGGCAACGGCGTCGCGAAGGACCCGGTGCTGGCCGCGAAGGCGCTGGAGGCGGCCTGTCGGGGGCCGGTGCTCAGCGACGAAGCCTACGACGGGAGCGCCTGGTGCGACAGGCTGGCGAGCTACCGAGAACGGGGGGATGGCGTCGTCAGGGACAGCCGAAAGGCTGCGTGGGGCTACGCCGACCTCTGCCTGACCGGGAGCCTCGGCGCGTGCGACGCGATCGAGCGCGTGGTGGGTCGCACCTTCGCCCGCGGAGCCTACGGTCCGGTGGGCGTGGGCGAGCGGCGCTGCGCGCTTTTGCCCGAAGGTTTCGCCTGCGAGAACCATGGCGTATGCCGTCACCGTACTCCGGTCCATCGCGTCGGTGAGAAAGAGGCCGAGCTGGTGCCCGATTGCGTGGAGGCGGCGCCGTGAACCGGCTGCGGCACCGCGCTCGCGCGCTGGCGCTCGCTTTCGCAGCCCTGACGCTCGAAGTCGAGCCGAGGTTCGCCGAGGCTTGCGGCGGCTTCTTCCCGCGCAACACAGCAGAGCGTCCCTCGCTTGCCTACGAACAGACGCTCATTGTCTACGACGACCAAAAAATGCTCGAGCACTTCATCCGCGAGGTGGTGTTCGACAAGGGCAGCGGCCCCTTTGGGTTCGTGGTGCCGACGCCGGGGCGCCCGGAAGTGTTCCCCGTCGCTCTTAGCCCCTTCAAGAAGCTCAATCAGCAATTTCCGCTATTCGCACGCGAGCGCTTCTCGCTAATGGCCGGTCGCGGTGGTGGCGGTGCCGGCAGCGATGTCGTCCAGGTGCATGAGAGCAAGCGAGTCGGCAGCTTCACGGCCTTCGTGCTCTCGGCCCGCGACCCCGCGGCCTTGCCCGCCTGGCTCCGCCAGCAAGGCTTTGCCAGCACACCCGAGTCCGACCGTTGGCTGGCGCGCTACGTGACGCTCGGCTTCTACTTCGTCGCCATGCGCTACGAGCCTCCGCCTGCCGCGCCGTCAGCGAAGGTCGTCGCGGAAAGCCGGCCGTCGGCTGAGACCATTCGCATCTCCTTCGCGACGCCGCTGGCCTTCTATCCCTATCTCGAGCCAGAAGCGGCGGTGGGCGCCGAAGCACCGGAGCAACGCGGGCTCGAGGTGTGGCTGGTCACGCGCCAGCGCTCCGTACCCATCGCCACACGAAAGCAGCAAAGCGGTGGTGTCGTTTGGGTCAGGCCGCTCGAGTCTGGGGCCAGCTACGGCGGCTACAGGGAAAACCTCGGGGGCGCGCTGGGCGAGCTCACCTCGTTGCTGTTCGGCGGCAGCTTGCTCGTACAGCGCTTCGTCGATCAGAAACGCTCGCGAGCCGGCTTCGGCGACATCGTGTTCGTGCCGGAGGCGGGCGGGACGTTGTCGCCCGAACGGCGCGCCGCCGTGGGACCCTTGTTGCCGCTGCTCGATCCGGCGCTTTCGCGGAAAGCGACACCGTGACCCCCACCCGACATTGGCTGCTGGGGGTGGGCCTGCTTTTCGCCTCGGGTTGTCGCGCCAAGGACCCAACCCCGACACTACCCGTGCCACCGAGCTCTATGCCCACGCTCGCAAGTGCAATCGCTTCCGGCGCGCCACCGGCGGCGCCACTCCGGCTGGGTCCAGCCCAAGCCGGCACGACTGAAGCGCGTGAGGCGTCGCTGATGGCGTTCTTTGACAGCGGCCGGGCCGCCCAGCTCGAGGTCGTCGCCACCGACCCCGGCGAGCCCCTCAGTCGTTCGTTGCGCCAGTCGCTGCTCGAGCACGTCGTCGGCCCCGAAACCCAGGGCAGTCTCTCAACTGGCGCCCGCGTCAAAGTGGGCACGCCTACGGTGACTGGCGGCGAAGTCGTCAACACCCGCCGTGTCGTGGCCGGCATGCGGGCAGGTTTTCGCAACTGCTACCAGCGCGTGCTCGCGGAGGCCCCCCACTACGCAGGCCGCCTCGACGTTCGGCTCGCCCTCGACGCTAGCGGCGCGGTCGAGGCGGCCAAAGTGACGTCTTCGCCGCAGAAGAACGCGGCGATGGTGACCTGCGTCGAGGCACGCTCCAAAGCCGGCCAGTTCGATCCGCCGAGCGGAAATAGGCCTGCAACGGTCGTGTTCGAGGTCATCCTCGGCCCATAGAAATGCGCTGGCGGCGCCCCGGCGACGCGCTATGAGAGCTGCGATGAATGAGCTACGTCAGCTGCGCTGGGTTGCATTCTCGGAGGGCCTGTCTTTCGTAGTGCTGCTGTTCGTAGCCATGCCGCTGAAGTACTGGGCGGGGCTGCCGCTCGCCGTGCGCGTCGTCGGCGGCGTTCATGGCTTCTTGTTCGTGCTCTTCATTATCGCGCTCTTCCGCGCGGCTCTCGAGCGCGATTGGCCACTCCGCCGGTCTGCGCTGGCGTTCCTGAGCTCGCTCGTTCCGTTTGGCACTTTCGTCTTCGACCGCTCGCTGAAGCGCGAAATTGCGGCTGGCTAGCAACGTGGCGGCGTCTGCTATGTTCGTGTGACGCATGTTGCTCGCCTCCTCATCTCGTCGCACGGTGCTCGTGCTGCCGCTGCTACTCATCTTGGCGTCCTGCGCGATCTTGGCGTTCAGCGTGCTGACACGCATCGACGGCAAGGCCTGGAGCGCCACTCTGGGCTTAGCTGTTTTTGGCGGGCTCGTCGGCTGGGCCGCGCTGAGCGAGCTAGCCGTCGTTTCGGTGGCGCAAGGGTCG
Source organism: Myxococcales bacterium (assembly GCA_043752365.1). GTDB lineage: Bacteria > Myxococcota_A > Polyangia > Polyangiales > Polyangiaceae > PMG-095. Next base: position 10,046 of record JAYUYU010000666.1, read on the forward strand.
CTGCGTGTGCGTGGCCTGGGGCGAAGGAGTGAGCTAGACGCCGGGCGGGTCGCGTTCGGTGTGCAGCTGCGCTCTGGCTCACGCTCGGCGCGCTTCGTGGTCTTCGCGAGCGACGGCAATGGTCGCGTCGATGTTGCCGATTGGGCTAGCGAAGCCGCTGCCCGTCGCGGGGTCCAGCGCCTCAGCGCGGCCCTGCTCGCGCCCACTCACCTGCCCGCCGACAGTGCGCTGCGCGACGTCCAGTCGGTTGAGCTCGAGTGGCAAGCCGGCATGGCCAAGGCCATGGACGTCGTGAACAGCTACTACCAGTCAGCCAGCTGGAGGCGCGTCAAGGTCGGGGTGATCGTGGTGCTGGTGTGCTACGTGCTCGGCACAGCCGGGTACGCATTTTTTACGGGCCAGCTCTAGTCCAGCTCTTTGGGTCGAGCGCCCGACTGGCCAAGAGACAAACCTAAAAATCCCGTTGAGCCGCGCTTAGGGCTCAACGGGATTCAGGCGCTAGCTAGCAGGGGCGCGGCTCAGTTGTTGTCGTCGCCGTCGCCGTCGTTCTCATTCTCGTCGGCGCCATGGTCCTTGCCCTTACCGTCTTTGATTTGGGAAAAGTCCTGCGTGAGCAACGTGGTGAGGTCGCTGATGCGCGGGCCACTTTGCGCAAGCTC
>JAYUYU010000667.1:0-4325 GCA_043752365.1 Myxococcales bacterium
AAGTTGCCCGACTTTGCGTCCGTCGAACCGAACTTTTCCAGGCCTTTGACGCCCATTAATTGCGCCACACTGACCAATAGCCGGTTGTGCTCGACCCCGCTGAACTGCAGGTAGCGCCCGGTCTTTAGCTTGCCCGCGGCCCCGCCCGCGACCACGAACGGAACCTTGTCGAACGAGTGCGAGTTGCCTTTACCGAGCTCGCTACCCCACACCACGATCGAGTTATCGAGCATGGTGCCGCTGCCTTCTTGGATGGCGTCGAGCTTGCCCAGGAATTTGCCGAACATCTCGGCGTACCAAGTGTAAATCTTCGACAGCTCGGCCTTGGCGGTCAGGTTCGTGTCGACCTCGTGGGTCATCAAATGATGCTCCATGTCCGAGACGCCGAGCCAGTCGTACAGGTAGCCGCCGTCGTTTTCACCCACCCGATACTGCATGCTGGCAAAATTCGTCAACCCGCACGACAGCGACGAAGCCATCAACGAAACCATCGCGTCCATCACCACCGGCGTGTTGCTGGACTTGTTTGCGTCGAGTTCAGTGCCCAGCACGGGGCCCTGACAGGCGACGCTCGAGTTTTGCAGCCGCAGCTCGATTTCGCGCACGGCGTCCAGGTGCGCGTCGATCTTCTTTTTGTCGGCGCTGCCAAGCTTGCCCTGTAGCCCAACGAGCTCGCCGTCCAGCACGTCGAGCACCGAGCGCCGTTCGGCGCGCAGCCGCTCCAGCTCCTCGGTTGTCTTGCCTATGTCGCCGATCAAGCGCTTGAAGGCCGCCCACGGATTCGTCTCGGGCGCGAGTGGCTTCTCGGCCCCCGTGTAGATCGTGCGCGAGCCGGGATGGCTACCGCCGGAGCGCACCCCGAACTCGAGTGACTTGTAAGGCGTGGTCGCCCCTAGCTTGCCGAGAATGACCTGGTCGAGGCTGGGGCGCGCTGTTCCAGCCGTAATACATGCCCCCCGAGCCGTCGCTACGGGTGAACGTCATGTCGGAGTTCAAGGGCGACGCCGTCCACAAAAGCGGCGGCCCCTTGGTGTGCGGAGCGCCCACGCCGTCGGCTTGGATCTTCAAGCCGTCCAAGATGTTGAGCTTGGCGCGGTACGGCTCGAGCGGCTTCCGAATGGGGCTGAGCGTGAAATCGGTCTGGCCACCGCTTGGCTTCCAATTGTCGTACACGGTGCCGTGAGGCGTGAACCACAAAATCAGCCGCACGGGCGGCGCGTCCGTCGCGTCTTGCGCCTCGGCGTCGAGCAGCGGAATGAACGGCGACAACGCCGTCGAGACGCCGAGGCCGCTCAACAGCGCGCGACGACTCAACTTGAGCTTTTGGGGTGAACGAAGCACGGCTTTCAAGGCTCCACCTTCCGGTAACGGAACGCGTCCGAGGTCACCAGCGACAGCAGCAGCTTCTTCACATCGAAATCAGACGCCTCGAAATCAGCGTTCAGGCTCGCCAACGTGCAGGCATCTTCGGCGCCTTCGAAGCGACCGAGCGAGAAACGGACCATTGCTTCTGCACGCAAGCCCGCACCTCAGGGCTCGTCGACAGCTTTTTGGCCAGCTCCACCGCGCCCGAAAAGGGCCCGCTCGAGCTGCCTGCGTTGATCAGCTCGCCGTTCGCGTCGATGGGCAAGCCCTGCTCGTCGCTGCGGTAGCGGCCAATCGCGTCGTAGTTCTCGAAGCCCACGCCGATCGGATCCAACAGTTGGTGGCAACCAAAGCAGGTCGGATCGGCCCGATGCTGCTCGAAGCGCTGGCGCGTGGTCGCCTTGGGGTCCGGCACGGGCGGGTTGTTGTTCACGTTCGGAGGCGGATCGGGCAGCTCGGTGCAGAGCAGGTTTTTGCGCACCGCCAGGCCGCGGTTCACCGGCGAAGTTTGGTTGGCGTGCGAGTGGGCGGCCAAAAAGCCGCCTTGGGTCAACAGGCCTGCGCGCTGGGCGGGGTTAAGCTGCACGGTGCCGTCCGCCGCAGGCGCGGCGGTGGCGCCGTACAGCGCGAGCGCCCCGCCGCTGGCAACCGTGAACGGCGCGCTCAGCAGGGTTTGCAGGCGCCCGTCACCGCGGCGAACGACGAAATCGGCAAAACCGGTGGCCTCGTCGCGCAACGCGCCCTTCAGCGCGTCGTCGAACTCGGGAAAAAGCTGCGCGTCCTTGTGGCGGTCCAGCAGGCCTTCTAGGCCGAGCCACTGTAGGTGAAAACTGGACAGCGCGTCCTTGGCACGGTCACTTTGCAGCAGCCGCTCAGCTTGGGCGCGCAGGCCGTCCCGTGTAGCCAGCGTGCCCGCGCTCGCGGCGTCGAGCAGCTCCGTGTCGGGCAAAGTGTTCCATAGTGCGAACGATAAGCGCGACGCCACCTCGTAGCCACCCAGCGGTGTCACCCCCACGCCGGGCGGCGCTGGCGCGAGTTCCAAGTGGTAAACGAAGTTGGGCGATTGCAGCAGCGTTTGCAACACCATCCGAATGCCCTCGCCGAAACCTCGCGCCTGATTGGCGTCGAACAAGCCGTGGTAGCGCGCGGCCTCATCGGCGGTGAGCGGGCGCCGGAAGACGCGGCGGCCGAAGCTTTGAATGAATTGGTCGGCGCAGGCGGCGTTTTGAGCGGCACCGGTACAGCCAACCAGCTTATCGAGCTGGCCGTTGACGGCGGCCTCGGCCAAGTCCTCGGCAGAGTCGCGGTACTGCTCGACCGACAAGCGTGAAACCGGCGAAATGAAGTTGCTGTAGAAAGCTGCCAGCTTTTCATCGGCGGCGAGCGCCAACGACGGGTGTCCTTCGACGCCGAGCAAGTCGCGAATGGAGTGGTCGTATTGCTCGCGCGTGAGGCGGCGTAGCGGTGCTGCTGCGACGTGCGCCTTGCTACAGTCGAGCGGCTTATCACCCGGAAGGGTGGTGCTGGCCCCACTACCGGCGGCGCCTGGCGTCAGCCCAGGGCCTCCCGCTCCGTCAGCGGCACCGGCCGCGCCGAGCAAGTGGCCGTCGCAAGCCACACAGAGCGAGAGCGCCGCAAAGGCGATGGAGGTGCGCAGCGCCGTCACCTTAAGATGAATGCTCGCCGCAGTCAGATGCCGTTGAGCGGAGCGCGCTTTTTCCAAAGCCTTGCCTAACGATGCATCTCCTTGAGACAACTGAGGAATTTGGTTCGGCCCACGGCACAGCATTCCGCCACGGCTGCGTCAGACGCGCACTTTGGTGTGGTCAAATCTGATGAAAGTTGGGGCTCGGCCACCTGAGGTGGTTGACCCCAGAAAACGGCAGTCGCAGAGTCACCTACATGATGGGGCAAGCGACGCAAGCAGCAGGCGAAGCGCAGCTAGTGTGCCTTCGCGGTTTCGATTCAACCGAGCTCACAGAGCTCGGCACTTCCCTCGCTGACGGTGGAATTGCCGTCAGCGACGACGCCTCGATGGCCACGGTTTGCGTCGCTAAGGCCGACGTGACGGTGCCCAGCGAAGTACCCGCCAATCAAGCGGTGCTTTGGATCGTCCCCGGAACGGGACAACCCTTGCCCAGCTTGTTCGAGAGGGAAGCACCGACCGACTTCCTGCGCTCGCCCGTCGATGGGCTCGAGCTTCGGCTGCGCGTTTTGGCACTGGTCGCGCGCACGCGCCGCACGTCGGAAGTTTTCCGTAGCGTGCTGCGCGCGGGCCCGCTGTGCCTCGATCGCTTGTCGCGTTCGCTCACCGTGAACGATCAAGAAGTATCGCTGCGTCGCGCCGAGTGCGCAGTGCTCGAGTTCTTGCTCGATCACTCGGAGCGCTTCGTGCCATCCAAGGAGCTGAACCGCATCGTGCTGAACGGCTCGGTCGGCGGCAACGCCGCGCGCAACCAAGTGTACGAACTGCGCCAACGACTCGGCGCCGCCGGCGCACCCGACGCCATTCAGTACCTACGCGGCCGCGGTTACAGAGTGCGCTGGCCCGTCGCGCGGTAGAGAAATCAGCTCCTAGAGGTAGGCCCTGTCTCCGCGTGGCCAGCTGGCCACGCCCACACAAACCGGGCCTACCCTACGGCAGCGCATTCGCGTGTTCGTAGCAGCAAGCTCGAGGGCCCAGATTCACAGGGAGATCGGGAGATCGGGAGTCGTGCGAGGGTGCAGTTGGGCGCCGGTACGTTGCGTCGACTGCGTCGCTGTTCAAGTTAACGGTACGGCTCCGCATGTAGCGACACCGTGGACGCAAACGAATTGGCGCCCCAAAATCTGCGCTCGCACGACTCCCGATCTCCCGATCTCCCTGTGAAAAAATCTGGGTCCGTCCAGAGCCGTTAGGGCGGCGCGCGTCACTCGTAGCGGATTGCTTTGATTTCGATTTCGATTTCGCCGGCGGGGCG
>JAYUYU010000668.1:0-24098 GCA_043752365.1 Myxococcales bacterium
ATCCGCTCAAGCCACTTCTCGTCGGTCTCCGTCATCACGCCGCCGAGTCTGCCGACTCACGATCATGCATGGAAGAACGGGGTCCGCGCTTCGGATACACTCTGTGAGTGCGTTGATGCCGTTTGGATTTTCGGGCGGGATTTACGACGCTGAGACGGGGTTTGTGAGGTTTGGGGCGAGGGATTATGATCCGGGCGTTGGGCGGTGGATCACCAAGGACCCTTTGGCGTTCGAAGGAGACGGCCCTAACCTCTATGCCTATGTCGAAAACGACCCGGTCAACAGCTTTGACCCTTCGGGTTTGTCGAAGACAGACAAACTGTACGGGTTAGCCAGACAGTTTTGGAATTGGTTTCATCGAAACGTGAAAGTGGACGGTGACCCCGATCTCTCGCGCGCAGAGGCCGAGGCCCTCCACGACGAGTGGAAGAAGCTAGGAAAGCCGGGGCCGGACAACAAGGGCCCCAAAGGACCCAAGGGAGGGGGCGACGATGCAACTGGTGGCGGTTTTTCCGATTGGCTTGACTCGATTGTCCCATTTCCGGATATTCCGACCGACATGCGTATTGAGAGGCACCTGTGGGTGTCCGTATCCGCAAGGAGCATGAATTCGGAATGTCGGCAGTATTGAGGGTCGGTGGTCGCGACGTTGATGTGGAGGCTTGCGCCTCGTGGATGCCGCCGAGCGTGCGAATCGAGCGAGTTTGGCGGGCGGGAGAGGTTGGACGACGTGGAACAATCAACGAGACGTCCGGGTTTTCCGCGTCGCTTTCGGAAGCGGAAGGGCGACAGCTCGTGGAAGAGGCCCGCCAGGCGTTTGCTGAGATTGCTGACCGCGTCGGTGACTTGGTTACGGCTGGAGGCCGTGCTGAACTAGATTTCGCGGTATTTGTAGGCCCGCTGGAAGCGCGTAGTTTGGTGGCGGAGCCCGAGTTCTTGGGAGAGCTCAGCAGGCGAGGGGTTCGACTCCTCGTCAGTGCCTATCCAACAGCCGAAGGAGACGAGTAGTGGCCGTCGCACGTGCGTGGACCAAGTGTACGCCCAAACGGCGCGGCAATTAAAACGAATCACGTGGCTTGAATGCGACTAATTACAAGTTGGAGCGAGGCGCAGGTCGAAAGCTGGAGACTCGTTGGGACTGCGTGCTCGGCAAACTGGACGCCGGCGTTTCGCGAGAAGTTCCTGCTTCGGTCAGATGCGTCACCAATTTCGGCAGACCGATATATCTCGCCAGAAGTCCCACGTGATACCCCCGGGGCGATCGTGATCCGCCTGCTAGTACCAACCGTCAGCGACCTAGTGCTCAGCGCGGAGGAGACGGAGGCGTTCCCGCCCGACGGGTGGTGCTTACTCGGCTACGATGTCTGTGACGAGTCGATGCTGAGCGGATTGATGGATTGCGCGTACTTTCCTGAAGAGGCCGAGCGGTTAGGTCGTCTTTGGAGCTCGCGGCTGAACCGGTGGCATTTGATCGAGAAGGAGCATGACGCTGAGGAGTTTCGTGTCTTGACCGACACTCGCGTTCCCGAACACGCTCCCTTCCACGTAGTTGCTCTTCTTACTCGTGACGTACCCGCTGAAGGCAAATAGGTGTTCGCGTACACATGAGTGTCCTGACGATGCACCGAGCGAGCGCACGCGCGCTCACTTTGCTCGGCCACTCGTTCGGAGCTATTCGCTCCGAAGATTTGCCTGTTGAACGGTTCGCTCAGGCAATTTTTTGGAGCAGATCGTGTTACACCCGAGGTGAGGTGAGGTGAGGCGATGCAGAGACGGGGAATTGGCTTAGTCGGCTCACTGGCGTTGGCTGCCGCTTGTCACGACGTGACTCAGCGGGAGCGAGGGCGGCAGGGCCCAGACGCTGGGGAGGCCGCACAAGCAGGCGCTGCGCAGAGTGCGGGTGGCGGTGACGTCGCCGGTGGCGGTGACATCGCCGGTGGCGGTGACATCGCGGGTGGCGGGGACGTCGCGGGTGGCGGGGACGCGGGCGGCGGGGAGGACGCGGGCGGCGGGGACGCGGGCGGCGGCGCCTCGCCTGCGGCGGCCGGAGCCGGAGGCGAAACGGCCGCCTTGCCTCTAGGAAAGCCGACCTGTGCGCCAGGCCTCCCCTGCGCGCTCCAAGCCGAGTGCTGGATTGGAGCCACGACCTGCAGCAAAGCTGGAGCTAAATGCGAGCCCCAGACGCCCGCCCCAGCTCGCACCGCTTGCGGAAACGACGGCGAGTGCACGGGCGACGGAACGTGCATCAACTACGTGCGTAGCTGCGCCGCTCCCCATGAAGTCGGGTGCGGCGTGGTGACCATCCCAGGTGGCTCCTATCGCATGGGTTGGCAAGCCCACTTGACCGATGGTCCCGCGGGCGAACCGGTGACGGTGAGCAGCTTCGCGCTGGACACTCACGAGGTCACGGTCGGACGCTTCCGTCACTTTTGGGCGGCGTTGCCGGCGCTTCAGCGTACGGTGCGGTATCCGAATGGGGAGGAGCTGACGGTCGATGCTGCGCCGCACGAGCCAGAAGATACGACGCAGCATATTTCCTACAACTGGACGGCGCGACCGGACAAACGAGAGGATCACCCGATCAACCGCCTGACTTGGGAGACCGCTTTCCTGTTTTGTGCCTGGGACGGCGGAAGACTGCCTACGGAAGCGGAATGGGAGTACGCGGCGACAGGCCGCCGCGTAAACGGGCTCGAGCCGGGGCGCACCTATCCCTGGGGAGAGGACGCAGCCAGTTGCGAGCTAGCCAACACCGTCGAATGCGGCGTGGGCACGACAGTTCCAGTCACGCGCTTCGGTGCCTGGGGCGGTCTCTTCCAGATGTCGGGCAACGTGACCGAGTGGACAGCGGACACCTGGTCGTACATCCCCGGCAACTGCTGGGATGGCAGCGCCCGCACCAACCCGCTGTGTCGTGTCGACGCTGGCGGCAAGTTCACGGCCAAAGGCGGTAGTTTCGCCAGCAGTGTTTATCAGGCGGAGGGCGTGTGGCGGCTGATGACGGCGGTCGGCGCATCACCACGAGGGGTCCGCTGCGCACGCGACATACTGACCAGCGCTACGACCGCCACCGAAGCGGCTAGAAACTGAGGGCCAGGTCGAAGCGGCTGGAGCCTGCCGTCACCCTTGCCGCGGCGCGCAAGTCCTTGGGCGGCTCGTCCCTGACGAACCAAATGACGAGTGACGCCACGACGCAAGCGGCGCTCGCAACGCCTACCCCTGTAGCGATTTGATCTTGCAGCTTGATGCGGTTGGCGCGTGAATCGTTCTGCGCTTGCCCTTCGCGCGCGCCAGCTGACTGCTCACGCCAGGCAAGGTCGAGCTCGTCTTGCTCAACCTGCCATCGTTTGTAGCGAGCAGCGTTGTCCACGACCAGGCCTACCGTCACGCCCGCCAGCAACAGTCCGACACCTGCGGTCGTTGCTGCGGCTAATGCTCTGCGATTGTCGGGCGGCGGCGCGACCTCTCGCTTCTCGCGCCGCATCAGCTGCGGCGGCTCGGGCAAATGCGTTACTGCCCCGAGCGCAGCGACCGGCGCGAGCGCGACCGGCGGCGCGGAAACGACTAGCTCTGTGGCGGGCGCTAAGGCCTCCAGCGAAAGCGCTAGCCGCAGCTTTTGACCCGCCGAAAGCGACACTTCTTGCTCCAAAGGGGCGTGGCCGACAGCCGAAATCGCGACGAGGTGCCTGCCGGGATCCAGCTGCTGCTCGCCAGGACGGATTGGTCTACCGTCCAGCCGGACCTCAGCGTGCTCGGGGGTCGTGACGATATCGAGCGTTGCTAGGCATGCGCTCGTTCGTGCGAGGGCGCTCAGCACCTCTCGGCGCCGCTCCGGGGAGATGTCCCCCGCGGTTTCCAGGTAGCGCTCGAAGGCGCGCGCGGCTAGGGCACAATTTCGAGCTGCGGCGTGGGCTTTGGCAACGTTGTACAGCACGGACGCATGCGGCTTCAGCGCGTAGGCGTGCTCGAATTGAACCGCTGCCTCTTCGAACTTCTCGTCGTCCACGAGCGCAAGTCCACGATCGAAGTAGGTCCGGGCTGCATCATGGGAGATTTCTTGCGCGTGCGCAGGCGGCACCAGGGCCAGGAGCAGGCAGCACACGCGGACGAGAGCAAGCCAGCTGAAGCCCTCAGTCATATGGATTTTGCCTCTCGAAGAGGTTCGTCGAGGCTGGCGCCGGCGGCTGCGTCGATCCTTGCAGCGCAGCCGCACCTTCCTGCTGCGCGTTGCGGCGCGCCGTGGGCGCAGTCGCTGGCGCGAGGGGCGTTCGGGGCCCCGGTGGCGAAGGGGCGCTGGCCACGGCCGGAGTCGTGACGCGCGCTGTCTCGAGCGTCGGTGCCGCCGAAGCGAGTTGGCGGACAGGTGTTGGCGCCGGTTGGGCTTGCGCCGTGCCGGGTCGGGAGCTGCCGACCCAGGCCGTAGCACCAATGATCAGCGCCGCGCCGGCTGTAGCGACCGCTCCGGCCACCGACCGCCCCCGGCTGGGTCTCGCCGTCTTCGAAGCTCGTCTCGACCTCGGCGGAGCGAGTCCATCCGGCTGTGTGTCTTGCGTCGAGGTTTCGCCGCCGCCGCCGACGGCGCCTGCCAGGCCTAGAAAGGGCTCGAGCAGCTTCAAGAAGACGTCGATGCTGAGCGGGCGCCGCGCCGGATCCTTGTCGAGGCCGCGGTGCACTAGGTCCGCCAGCGCCGGCGGCAGCCACGCGCCATGCTCCTCGATCCGACGCGGCGCTTCGTGAATGATCTTGTAGAGCAAAGCGTGCGGAGACTCCGCCGCGTGCGGACGCTCTCCGCACAGCATCTCGTAAAGCACGACCGAACAGGAATAGACGTCGGTACGTTCGTCGATGTCCTCGTCACCGCGCGCTTGCTCCGGCGACATGTAGTGCAGCGTGCCGATCGGCAGGCCTGCGGCAGTGTGCAGGTCGGAAAAACCGAGCGCGCACAGCTTGGCCAAGCCGAAGTCGAGCACCTTGCAGGTCTCCAGGCCGCTGCCATTGCGGATCACGAACAAATTTTCCGGTTTAACGTCGCGGTGAATCACTCCCCGCTGGTGCGCGGCCCGCAGCCCCAGGCAGGCGTCGTAGAGCAGGCGCACGGCGCGTGGCGCGGCCAGCGTGCCGTGCTCGCGCAGCAGCGCTCTTAGGTCCTGCCCCTGCAGGTATTCCATCACCAAATAGGGCTCGCGGCCGCGGTCGATCCCGCAATCGAACACAGTCACGACGTGCTCGTGTTCTATCTGCGCCGCCGCGCGCGCCTCTTGCTCGAAGCGCTTGCGGGCGTTCGGGGAAGCCGTCAGGTCCGCGCGTAAAATCTTGATCGCCACTCGGCGATCGAGCCGAAGGTGGCGACCTTCGTAGACCTGACCCATACCTCCGCGGCCGATGCGCCCGACGATGACGTAGCGACCATCGACTTCCGTTCCGGGGGCCAGCCAATCGGCTTCGGCGCGCAGCTCGACGGCGCTGCGCTCGCCCATCACTGGCTCGAGCTGCGCGAGGTGAGGAGCAACCCGGGCGTGTTCGGCGACGTTCGACGATCTCACGCGAGCGTCCCCTTGCGCAGGGCCTTGAGGTCGATACTCGATTCATCCTGCAGAAGCCGATAGGCCCTTTGGCGTGACACACGCGCGCCCGCAGCTGCCTGACTCAAATTGCCCTGATTTTCGCGTAAACCCGACAAAAGGGCGCGGACATCGCGCTCGTCGCGACTGAGACCCGGGGCCTGCTCTGGCTCGGGCGGCGGCGCAAGCTCGGGGCTGGGCTCAATGCTTGCGTCCGCGAGCTCTGAGCCGGCCAGGTGCTCGACCCGCAGGTGCGGCTCGTGACCGTGCAGCCCCAGCAGGCGCCGCGCCAGCAGGTCCAACTCGCGAACGTTACCCGGCCAGGGGTAGCACACGAGACGCTCGACCAGCAGCGCGTCCAGGAGCGGCGGCGTGCTACCCAGCCGGTTCATCAGCAGACGCACGAGCAAGCTGGGGATCTCCGCCTTACGCTCGGAGAGCGGCGGGAGCGAAACCGTCACCCCGTTGAAGCGTGCGTGCAAATCCGCTCGAAAACGCCCCTCCATGACCTGCTCGATCAGCGGTCGCTGCGCCGCCGCAACGATTCGGACGTTGATCGGCGTGGGCCGCTGGTCACCCAAGGGTTGCACTTCCTGCTGCTCTACTACTCGGAGCAGCTTGGCCTGCAGCACGAGCGGAAGGTCGGAAACCTCGTCGAGCAGCAGGGTGCCGTGATGCGCGGCGCGCAGATGACCGAGCGACGGCTTCTCCGCACCAGTGAATGCCCCCTTTTTGTAGCCGAACAGCTCTGCCTCGGCCAGATGCTCGGGAATCGCCGCGCAGTTGATGGCGACGAAGGCTCCGCTGCGACCGCTCCACTCGTGGATGGCGCGCGCGACGCGCTCCTTGCCAGTACCGGTCGCTCCCTGGATGAGCACAGGCAGATCGGTCTTGGCAACTCGCTGCGCAGCGGCTACCGCGGCACGCAGCTCGGCGCCGGCCCATAGGCCGTCGGCGATGCGTGTGACCAGCGGGCTGTCGGCGTCGGCGCGCTGGCGGGCGACGACTCCGATCCGATCCCCAACGCGAATGACGTCTCCGTTCCTCAGCAGCTTTCGGTCGATGCTGCGGCCGTTCACGAACGTGCCATTGAGGCTTTGGAGGTCTTGCAGGATCAGCTCATCGCCGATCAAGGCCAGCTCGGCGTGGCGACGGGATGCTTGATGGCTCGCCACGACCACGTCCGCTCCGGTGTCGCGGCCGATGGTCAGCCTCCGTGAAGGGGCAACAACGAAGCGAAGCGTTTCCTCGATCGGAAAAACGAGCTCGACGCTCCACACGTGCGCTCCTGGACGCACTCCGACATCTACTGAAACCGGCAAGGTACTCTCCCCGATCGACTCGTTCGCCATGCCGCTTCTCCTCCGCTTAACCCATAAAAATCACCCGTGGCTTGTAACCCTGTTGCTACCGCTTGTCGCGCCCGTCGCGACGGGCCCGTCGGCCGTGGCTCGAAAATAGCTGTCGTTTTTCGAGCGTACGGACGTCCACGGACGTTCGTGGACACCGCCGTGGCGGGGCTCACGCCGCGCGTAGCGCGCATTCCAAGCGACTTTCTTCGGCTCGGCCGCTGTGGGCGCGCTCGGCACGCTTCTCGCTCTTAGTCGGAGCAAGCGGACAGCGGCACACGCCCGTGTGTGAGCCCCGCGTTCAACAAATAATTTCGAGGTTCAAGAGCTATGTCAGAAGCAATCAATGTCGCGCGTCACGGTCGAAGCATCATCAACTTCACGAGCACGCTGGGTGGGCTCGGTATCTCGCTCCTGCTCGCCGCGTGCTCCGGCACCGGCGTGGTCGACGGCGAGGGCCGTGACGAGAACACCATTCCAGAGCCGCTCGGCGTGACGAGTGCGGCGTTGGTGGGCGGCCTTCATCGAGTAGGCGCCTTGACGGACGACCCGGCAAAGCTCGCGGCCAAGCGGTTGGCTCAGGCGCCCCAGGCGGGTCCGCTGCCGGCTATCGTTGATCTAGCCGGTGATACCCCGGCTCCGGGCAATCAAGGTAACCAGAGCTCCTGCGTGGGGTGGGCCGTCGGCTACGCTGCTCATTCCTATTTGCAGCATCAAGAAGAGGGCTGGCCTCTCGAGGCCACGCACTACCAGTTTTCCCCATCCTACATCTACAACCAGATCAATTTCGGTGCTGACGGGGGCTCGTTCATCAGTGATGCCTTCGACCTGCTGGTGAATCAGGGCGCCGACACCCTGCGCTTCACTCCCTACGACGAGACCGATTTTACGACGCAGCCGGACGGCCCGGCCAAGACCCGCGCGGCCCACTTCAAGCTGAAAAATTGGGCGTCCTTGAGCACGTCGAGCCTTGCCATCAAGCAACAGCTCGCCGCGGGCAAGCCGGTGGTGGTTGGCCTCGCGGTCTTGCCAGATTTCGACAGCTTGGGTGCAGGCAATGAAACGTACAACAGCTCGGCGGGCGCATCGCGCGGCCGGCACGCGATCACAATCGTTGGCTACGACGACGCGCGGTCGGCGTTCCGGTTCGTGAACTCGTGGGGCACCGGTTGGGGTCTAGCCGGCTACGGCTGGCTCGACTACTCCTTCATTACGAACGCGAAGCTCGGCTTCGATGCGTACGTAGGCACCGACGCCACGAACACCGCTCCGGCAGTTGGCCGCAACATCTATATGATCAAGGGCTCGCAGTTGTGGCGCATCGATCGCAACTTCGGCAACTTCGTCAGCTTGAGCACACCTACCGAGTGGGTCGGCGCCGGCGCTTTGACGCACCATGCCGACAAACTGTACGTCGTCCAAGGGGCGCATCTTTGGAGCGTGAACCCCGTTGACGGCAAGTTCGCGATGCTCGGCGGAGGGCACTTCCAGGGCATGGCTCACCTCACCTCCGCTGGCGACTTCCTGTATGGCATCCAGGGCGGGCGCGTGTGGCGCATCAACCCGACGACGGGAGCAGCCCAACACATCGGCTTCCAGACGTGGGCGACTGCCACGTCGATGACGGCCTTGGACGGCATGCTGTACATCATCGCTCACTCGCAGCTGTACCGGTTCGACCCGGCCACAGGCGGCCGCTTCGTGCTCGGCGGCGTCGATTGGGCCGGTCCGACGCTACTCACGTCTTCCGGAGGCTCGCTGTTTGCCGTGCAAGACAAGATGCTGTGGAGCATCGATCCGGCAACGGGTGCGTTCGCTCGTTTGGGTCGCGACGTCTGGGCCAGCTCCACGTCGATGTCCAACCTGAGTGGACGCCTGCTGATCGTCGACAACAAGCGCCTGCACTCGATCGTGCCCTCGACGGGCGCGTGGGAAGTCCTCAACCAGCCGAGCTGGGGTGGGGCGACATTGATGACGACTGTCCCCCGCTGAGGACGTCACTTCATCGGTAGCCTCCTCGCTACCGGGCAACGGCATCTCGCCACTTGGCGGGGTGCCGTTGTGCGTTTGTCGTCCCACGAGCACTCGCTATGCTCCCGCTGTCCGTCAATTGGCACACACTGAGACAGGCATAGTTGGCAAGCCGCGTGATTTCGAGGATTTGTCCGCGGTACGCTTGTTGCTTTTGACTGGCGACCATGACCCGCTTGCTGACGTGCTGTGTGCTGCTGGCACTCGCGAACGCGACGCTGCTAACCGCTGGGTGCGGCTCGAACGGCGGCTCGGTCACGACCACGACGGCGGGCGGCTCAGCTGGCAGCAGCTCGGGCGGCAACCAGCAATCGGGCGGCAACCAGCAATCGGGCGGCAGCAAGGCCGGCGGTGGCGCCTCCGGCATGAACGCCGGCTGCCGCGACCGCGATGATTGTCCGACGCCTGCGGTACCAGCGAGCGGCTCGTCACAGTGCCTTTCGCCAGGGCAAACGCCGCCGGCCTTCGGCTGCGGCGCGCCGATGTGGTGCGGCAATTGCTCGTGTCCGCCGGAGCCGCTCGCCCCAACCGGGACCGGCACAGTATGTCAAGCTAGTCTGGACTGTCCCGTTCCCTCGGGGACCGACGCGACCGCCAGCCTGTGCGTCGAGGAACGTTGCAGCGCATGTCAGCAGAACAGCGATTGCCCCGAGACCGCACCAGCCTGTAGCAGCGTCGGCGGCGCATTCTCCTCTGTCTTTCAGTTCTGCACGCAATGCACGCAGGACAGCGACTGTTCCGGTGCGCTGCCCCACTGCCGAAACCAATATGGCATTGGCCAGTGCGTGGCTTGCCTGGAGCCGAACGACTGCGCCCAGGGCGTCTGCGTCGAAGGCGCCTGCGTGCCCGAGTGCGGCCCCACCCAGCCCTGCAGCAATCCGCTGACCGAATGCAAACCCGACCAGCGCTGTGGCCCGCTCGCCTGCGCCGACGACAGCACTTGCCCGGCCAACACTCGCTGCGCCAACGGCGGCTGCGCGCGCCGAGCCTGCGATGCGGACGCCGATTGTGACGACTACTGCGTCAACAGCTTCTGCTACGGAACACTCGGTACCTGTCACACCCAGTACGCCGTGCCGTAGTCGCTGGCCGGCCTGTTTCGCGACTCGTGTCACGAACAGTTGACCATTCCAAGAGCTCGGCCCGACCGCTATAGCCGAGGGCAGCCATGCACTCCCCCGCCAGCGTCGACCAAGCAGACGACAGCCTCGCCGCCTCGCTCGCGCGCGGCGCGATCAGGCCGCCAGAGCTGGCGGGTGGCTCATTTTTGCAAGGGCATTTGCGGCAGTTGGCTCACGACGATCAAGCCCTGTTCCGGCGCTGCGCTGCGCTGGGCGGACTGGTGCGTTTCCGGGTGTACTGGTTCACCTGTCACATCTTGACTGATCCCGAGCTGGCGGGAGAAATGCTCGTCACGCACGCTTCCTCGTTCATGAAGACGCGCGGACTGCAGGTGGCTCGACCGACCTTCGGCAATGGTCTGCTCACCTCCGAGGGTGACGCTTGGCGGCGGCAACAACGCTTGATGCGCGCGTTCTTCACGCCCAAAGCCGCTGAAAGCTACGCCCCCCTCATCGCCGATTGCATCGACCGCAAGCTGTCGACCTGGCAAAGCGGCGCCGTGGTCGACCTCCACCGCGACATGGTCGACGTGAGCTTGGAATTCGTGTGCCGCGCGCTGTTCGGGCTCGACGCGAGCAAGCTCCAGCCGCTCATTCGCGAAGCTGCAGAGGCGGTGCAGCAATGGCACAGCGACTGCTTGGCGCTCTGTTTGCCCTACCCACACTACTACCCCACGCCTTCGAATTTTCTCTATCGCAAGCGCAGCCGTGCTCTCAATCGCGCCGTCTACTCACTCATTCGCGACGTGCGGGCCAAAGGGGGGAGCGGCCACGGTCTGCTCGGAGCGTTGCTGCAAGTCAAAGACGAAGACGGAAGCTCTATCTCGGACGAAGAGGTGCGCGACCAAGTCGTCACGTTCTTTTTGGCTGGCCACGAAACCACCGCATCCTCGCTCGCGCTAGCTCTGTACGAGCTGGCGCACTTACCAGGCACTCAGGCGCAAATCGCCCAGGAATCCTCGGCTGGCCGCAGCAGCGAATGCCTGGAGCAAGTGATCAAGGAGACGCTACGGCTGCACGCGCCTGTGCATTTGGTGGGCCGCACGGCCGTCGAAGACGTGCGGCTCGGCCCCTACTTGGTCAAACGCCGAGAAGAGGTCGTGTTGCCCGTGCACGTATTGCAGCAAAGTCCCAAGCTCTTCAGACGGCCGGACGAGTTCGTGCCCGAGCGTTGGTCAACGACGTCGGAGAACCCAACGTGCCCGCGTCATGCCTACCTGCCGTTCAGCACCGGACCGCGAGTTTGCATCGGCCAAGCCATCGCCTTGGCAGAGCTGCGCGGCATGGTTAGCCGCGTGCTGCAGCGCTTTCGTTTGGAGGCCATCGCGCCGCGCCAAATTCGCCTCGAGCCGCACATGACCTTGAGCCCCGCCCCCGGCTCGACGCGCGTACGGGCTCAGGCCGCGTTGGGCCCCAACGGTGCCGCCGTCCACTCCTCCACGCTTGCGGCCATGTCCAGCGCTCCGAAGGCTCACTGACGCAGCCCCGCGCGCGCGAACCGCTCAATTGCCGGGTGGCGCGGATGAGCGGCGCTGCACCAGAAAGCGTTTGACCTGATTGGCAAAGTCGTTTGCCATGTCGCTCTTCGGGATGTAGCCGACAGCGCCCACGGCCTGGGGCCCGTGCCACCGTAGCGCTTGGTCTTGGCCGCTTCCAGCTGCACGAACTTGTGGAACAACTTGGGCCGGTCTTGCTCGGAAATGCCAATGCCCGTGTCTTTGACGGCCAAAGCCAAGCGCCCTTCGTGATACTCGGCCAGCAGCGTCACCTGCCCACGGTCGGTGAACTTGATGGCGTTGCTGAGCAGATTGGTCAACAGCCGGCGCAACAAGATGCCGTCCACCAGCACGATGTGCGGCAAGCGCACGTGCTCGGCCGACAGCTGAAGGGGACGCTCGCCGATCAGGTAGCGCGCGGCATCGACGCAGTCGTCCAGCAGCTGCCCAGTGCCGTGGCCAGCGGCAACGCTCGCACGTCACCGGCCTCCAGCCGATGCAGCTCGAGCAAGTTGTTGACTAGTGCCAGCAAGTCACGCCCACGATTGAGCAGCATGTGCACGTCGCGCCGCCGCGACGATGGTAGCTCCGCGTCGAGCGACAGCAAGTTCGCTACGCCCAGCATCGTGTTGAGCGGTGAGCGTAGCTCGTGGGTCACGTTGGCCACGAACTCACGCTGCGCGCGGTTTAGCTCATCTAGCTTCTGATTTTGCAGTTCCAGGGCGTTGACCTCTGCCATGCTCTGCACGAGTAAATCTTTGCTGTGCGCCATCAGCAGGCGCATGGAAACCAGCCCGTAGTAGGCGCCACCTTTGGTCACGACGATGTCGTCGTAGATGGCCGCTTCGCTACGTTTGGTGGCCTCGCCTATCACCTTTACCGGCTCGTCCGCCACGTCGCACGTGAGAAAGCCCTCCTCGTTGAAGACGCGGATCGCCTTCCGAGCAAACAGCGCGTAGCCAAACTGACGCCCCAGCTCGCGGGTCAAGTGGGCACGCAGCACCAGGCCGAAGCCGCCGTCCTGCTCCAACGTCGCGACGGCTTCCAGGCGCGGCTCGCGCTGGAACAACTTGGCTACGCTGTCGACGTGGTCGTCGCCGCCAACGAAGCGTCTCGAGTAGACGAGCTCACCAATGCTTCTCAAAAGGCACTCACGCGGCTAACGGCCATCCGTAGGTCGCCTGCGTGACAAATTCGAGACGCGACCAAGAGATTTCGATGAATCTCACACGGGGGCGGACTTGGACCCGGCCGGGGCGGGCACGTTCGCGACACGCAAGGACCCCCGATCGGCTTGCGTCGGCACCCGCGGTCTGCCTTCGAAGCGGGCTAGAGGGACTCGCAGGTGTACCAGCCGAGGCGGGTGTCGGGCGCTGGGGGGACGTTCTCGTCCGCGCAGCTGATGTCGGTCCACTTGCCAGCCTCGTTTTCGCTGGGGCCGCGAATGACCATGCAATCCTCCCCCTCCGCGGAGTGGGAGTCGTTGGGCTGATCTTGCGCACCGACGCCGTGGGCACGGCCCCAGAACGTATAGAGACCTCCGACCGCAGCCCCGTCGGCTTTGCCTTGCCAAAACGTGTCGCCGCCTAGGAGCCAGCGCCAGTCTCCCTCCACGCCGGTGTCGGTTCCGCCAAGCCACATTTGCGAGCCGTCGCCGCCGACGACTGCGGGCTTGGCGTAAAATGTTTCGTAGATCCAGGCGCTCTCTGCTGCGCCGTCGAGGCGGATCAGTTGCATGTTCATGGTCACGCAGTCCTTGCGCGCAACCGGGAACGCCACCTTCACGTCGCGGCATAGTGCGTAGATGTGCCCCTCGTGTTCCACTCGCTCGCAGCCCGAGCGCACTTCTGGCGCTGGCCCAGAACCGGCGCCTCCCGAGGCCGCTCCCCCCGAGTCGCTTCCGCCGGTGCCCGCCGTGTTTTCGGTTCCGGCGCCGCCCGTGCCCGCTGCTGCCGTGGTGCCGGCCTTGCCTGCAAGGCTGTTCGCTCCGTTCCCACCCGCGCTGGGACTGCTCGAGCCCGAGACGCCTGGATTCATGCCGGCGGTGGCGCCCGAGGCTGCGGCGTTCCCGCCGCTTGTCGACGCCCCACCCGGACCCGCACCACCCGCGCGCGGAGGTGTATCCGAACAAGCGATGGAGAAGGGCGCGGCGAGCGCCAGGGCGAGAAGATTCAAGTGCTTCATCGTTATCGCACGTTCCGGGGAGGTATTTAGTGGCTCAAACGTGACGCGACGAGTGTTTAAGTTAGCACGCTGGAAGCGTCGCCTTCGGACGCCACGGCGGTCTTCATACCAATCGTCGCGGGTAGCCCGTGACCCTGAAGCACGGCGTTGTACACGTCGATGGCGTTCAGCGTTTGACCATAAAACCCGGGCTTGAACCGGGCCGTGCCGCCAGCAATAGCGTGAAACACAGCATCGGAGCTGTGATTCCAGCCGTACTCGGTGCCGATCACGACCGTGGTGTTGTCGAGCAGCGTGCGTTCACCCTCCACTACCGCGTCGAGCTGCTTCAGAAAGTAGGCCAGGTTCTGCATGGCGAAGTGCTGGTAGAGGCGCGCGTGGTGCGGCTGGTTACCGTGAAAGTAGGCGTCGTGCTGGGAGTCCCCGGGAAAATCCGTCGATTGCCCGAGCGCGCTGTAGGTGCCCTTCAGGTTCATGTGGCCGCCCGCCGACTCGAACATCAGGTTGCCAAAACGCACCAGATCGCAGGTCAGGCCGGCGACATAAAGGTCCGCGTGCAGGTGGAAGACCTTCTCGAAGTCTTGCCAGGTGATCTCGGGCGCGCCGCCCCCCGTCCCGTAGGTGAATTGGTCGTAGTTGGCGATGGGAAGATCGCTGGGTGCGGTGGGCACCACGCACGAGGCGCCCGGCGTGTTTCCGAGCAAGATATCGTCCGACGGAGCCAGCTCGCGTTCGATCTCGCGAATGCTTTGCAGGTGAAGTTCGAGCTTCTGCTTCGAGGCCTGGCCCAAGTAGGAGCTCGGGCCCGTGAAGCGTTGGTACTGTCCGAGCACCGTGTCCAGCACGCTGCGACGGAGGTGTCGTTCGCGCGTGACCGCGGGGTCCGGCAGCATGGGATCGCCGCCCGGAGGCACAGCGGCGCCGAACAGTGATTCGAAGACCGCGGAGGGGCGTTTGATCGGGCTGCGAGCCGTGCCGTCTGGATTGTAGACGCGTAACGCTTGTGCATCGCACGCGCCACGTCGCCACCACAACCCGGAGACTAGCGTCGAGGCGGTCGGATCGAGAGCTTGCCGCACGAGCTGATCGATCGAAGCCCCGCCGGCCAGGTTCTCGTTTGGGTTCCTCTCGCCCACGAAAACTACGGGCGAATTCTCGCAGTGCGCGCCGCCCTCACCCTGGTTCATGTTGACGTTCGTGAAGAACGCCATCTTGGCCTGGAGCGCTTCGTAGGGGGCTAGGGGCCCGGCGAATTTTTCGGCGGTCCACGCTGGGTCGAGTCCCAGTCCGAAGAAGAGCGTGACTAGACGTGCGGGGGCGTCGCCCGGGGCAGCCTTCGCGACGCTCGGCATCATCTCTTCGAGCAGGGGCAGGCCGATGGCAACGGTGCCCGCGCCCCGAAGGAAAGTCCGCCTATCGAGCCTTTGTTTTGACATGCCTATTCCGCCTTGAGCTCACGAAAAAGAGGCTGCGCGGCGATGACCGTGAGCATCGCGGCATAGGTCCCACCCTTGGCGGCGAACGCTTGGTAAAGCTCGGCGGCGAGTGGGTCGGCGTCACTGTTGAGCCGTCGACCCACGGCGTATTGCAAGTGTTGTCTGGCCAGACAAGCGCCCACGGCCGGCGACTGCGCCAGCAGGGGCACGTAGTCATCGACACCCTGGTAGGCTAAGTTCTCACCGGTTTCGTTGAAGCGAGCCGGGATCCACCCGTCGGTCTTGAGCGCATTGCCGAACTCGTCCTGCTGTCGGTAGCGGCCCTCGAAGTCGAATTGCTCGAGCCCGTAAGCCAGCGGATCGAAGGTTTGGTGGCATGCGCCGCACGCGGGCCGAGCCAGGCGCACCTCGGCGATCTGACGGGTCGAGGCGTTGGCCGGTTGCTCCGCCACGAAAGCATCGATCGTGTCCTGCAGACTGGTGGGTGGGCTGGGAGTGGCGAGACAGAACAGTTGAGTCTGGAGGAAGAGGCCGCGCGCCACGATGGCGCCGCCGTCCGCGTTGGTCATGCCGGCGATCAGGCCTGGTTGAGTCAGCAGCCCTCGGCGCCCTGGCGAGCTTGTGAGATCGTATTGGCGGATGCCATCGCCCATCGGGACGAGCCCGTAGTTCTGGGCGAGCGTTGGCGTCAGGAAGGCGTGTGGTGCCGCGAATAGCTCGAGGAGCCCGCCGCGTCCGTTCCAGATAAAATCGTCATAGAAGGCGAGCAGGGAACTCACCAGCTCGCCGCGCAGCGGCGTCTCCGGCAAAGCCTCCAGCTTGGCCCAATCCGTGAGGAATCGTTCGGTCGAGCGACGGCCTTTCTTCGCGTCGCTCAGCATGCGTGTGAGCTCAGTCTCGACACCGGCGGCGGTATCGAGCGAGCCCGCCTCGGCCGCTTTCATCAGCGCCGCATCAGGCGCTGAGCCCCACAACATGTACGAGAGCCGCGTCGCCATCTCGTAGCCAATTACAGGCCGAATCTGTCCTGCGCTGAGCCCCGAAGCTGCGGCCGTTTCGCGCTCCAAGCGGTAGAGGAACTGCGGCGACTGCAGCATGGCCTCGACCACCACCCGGGCGCCTTCCAAAAAATTCGTCCCCTCCGTAACGGCGACCTGAAAGAGCCCGACGAAGGCGGAGCTTTCTTCGGCGTCGACGGGCCGGCGAAAGAGCAGCTTGCCCACACCCGCCACGAAGCTTGCCTGGCACTCGGGCGTCACGGCTTGGCAGGCCCCCTGGGCGCTCACGAAGCCTTCATTCAGTCGCCCAGCGACGGCGCGTGCGACGCTCGCGTAGCCTGAAGCGTGTTCCGGGGACACCGTCTGGCTCGTGGCGGTATTGACGAAACCTTCCAGCGGCCGATCGAGTGGCACGGGCGTCAGGTCCGGCTCACTAAGCTTCTGGCCGAGCGCGTCCTCCAGCGAGTTCGAAAGCTCGTCGCGCGTTAGTCGCCGCACGAGCGGGCTCGGCAGCTCGAACGCCGCGGTGCCCAGCGGCAAACCGCCCGCAGCTGATGAGCCTCCGACGTTCGTGGAGCCGCCGCCTGCCGGCGTGCCAGGGCCGCTAGCGTCCGCCGGGCCATAGACGGTCGTGCAGCCAGCGACCAGCACGCACAGGCCTGCTCCGAAAAGGGGGACGGACGCGCTGGGGAGTTTCATGGTGAGGGGCGCGGGGATGGGGGCCGCCGCTTCAGTCCCCACCAGTCGCGCCGCGAGTCGGGTATCAGGCAGTTTATTTCACGCAAGAATTTGACGCGCAGCCCTTCCCCCGCCGGCTATCCTGCGCCCGACTGATGCCCTTGCCGCTCGTTGCCATCATTGCCGAAGGCGGTCCGTGGCCAGTCGAGGCAAGGCCTGCAATCGTCGAAAGCTGCGCCAAAGCGCTAGGTGCGGCCCTTTGCATCGGGGAAGGCGAAGCGCTGGCGCCGGCGGCACGGTACTTGGCGCTCGTCTCCCTCGGGCTCGACGGCAAGTTGCGAGTGAACCTCCGGTCTCGCGGCGACAACCTGCCACGCGGAGATCGCGACCTCGCGTTTACAAGCCCGGAACTCGGCTCCGAGCACTGGAATTCCACGGGCCTAGTGGTGGCGGCGTTGGTGGCGGCGTCGCCGTCGCTTTTTACAGTTCCACGACGGTTGGGCTGACAACCTATCCGCAGCTGGTCCCAGTTTGGAAAGGCGCTTGGAGGCGCGCGCCGACGTGGAGCGCCTGCGGGGCGTGCTGGCGCGAATGCCGGCCTCGCGCGTGGAAACACTGATTCTGCACGACGTACTCGGCCACAGTCTGGACGAAATCGCGAAGCTTACCCAGGTCAGCGCTGCGGCGGCCCAATCACGCCTGGTGCGGGGACGCAAAGACCTCGAACGTCGCCTGAATGTCGCACGGACAAGCGGAGGGAATCGATGAACGACAGCGAATCACGCGCCGCTTTGGCCAGCCTTTCGGGCCCTATGCCGGTGGCTGATGTCGAGGCGCTTCAGGCTCAACACGAGCGAGTGCGGCCGCAACTGCGAAAGTTCGTGCGTGGGCTACCGGCGCGTCGGAAAAAGCAACGGCTCTTGCGCGTCGCAGCCGCTTGCGGGGGCATGGCGCTGTGCGCCGGCCTCGTCCTTGCGGCGTGGCACTGGCAGCCCACGGGGCAACAGGCCTTCATCGTGGAGCAGGGTAGGGCGAGCGTGCTCGAGGGGGGGCATAGGGTGGCTACTGATGCGAAGGAAACGGTCACGCTGCGCACCCGTTACGGCGCGCGCATCGACGTGGCTGCCGCCAGTCGTCTGGAAGCCAGCGCGGTGGGCGAGCGCCACGAGCAAGTTGTGCTGACTCATGGGTCGGTGCGGGTGCAGGTGCCGCACCTCGATCCCGGTGGGACTTTCTCCGTCAAGACCCCAGACGCGATGGTCACGGTTCATGGAACGGCCTTCACTGTGGCCGTTTCCGGCGGCGCACTGAACCCACAGACCTGCGTGCGTGTTACAGAGGGCGCGGTGTCGGTGGCGCGTGCCGGTGCAGAGTTCGTGTTGAAAGCGGGTGAGCAGTTCAATTGCGTCGAAGCCACGCCGTCCGTTGCGGCGGCTCTGCCCTCGGCTGCTCACACCAAGCTCGCCCCGCCGACGAGCCTGGAGCCTTCTATGGCTCGCGAAAAGCTGGCTCCCAGCCCTACTGCGCGAGGGTCGGCCGCAGGTGCGAGCGTGGACGGCACGTTGAGTGAGCAGAATGGGCTGCTCGCGTCTGCCCTTCGAGCGGAGCGAGCGGGCCGCTACTCGGAAGCCGAGAGCCGCCTGCGTGAATTGATCACGCGCTACCCGAGCTCGGCCCTCTTGCCCGATGCTCAACGCTCGCTGAACCGAGTACAGCGGGTGCAACGAGCGTTGCCTCACGAGCCCTAGGCTATGATGGCCGCGCTGTCAGCTTGGTTGCGTCGACCCGCGGCGCGCGCGCTCGGCGCGGTGACTTGCCTCGGCAGCGTCGGCTGCGGCGACGACGTGATGAGGCTTGGCGCCGAGCCGCAGCAAGTGGAAGTCGGCTCCGTGGAGCGCATCCTGCTGCGCGAGGCCGCCACGCGTGCCCTTATCAGGGACCTTGTGGATGCCACGCCCATCAGCGTCGCGAGCATCCCCTCGCTCCAGCTGAGCCTGGAGGCGGTGGTACGGGGCAATGTCGGAAGTGTGGAGTTCGTCGTCGACGGCAAGGCGAGCGTAGAGGTGGTGGTACCGTTCACCTACCCCGGCGACACCGAAGGCAAGCTGAGTAGCTTCGTGGCCGTGGTCGGCGATCACGCGATAGCGGCGACGCCTTACTCGCTGGAAGCCGCCCAGGGGGAGCGCGGTGTGTCGCTCACATTCCCCTACACGTTCGTCCCTTGAGGCTTGTCCCGGCTCAACTAGGATGCCGGTCGCGACGGTAGCGGGCAGGGGAGGTGCCGACCAAGGCGCGAAACTGCCTGGTGAAGTAGCTCTGGTCGCAGAAGCCGCACTCTGCGGCTATGCTCGCGATTGAAGCGTCGGTAGTCGTCAATGCTCGACAAGCCGCCTGGACGCGCACCTTCGTGACGAACAATTGCGGCGGAGCACCAAAAACCGCCCGAAAACAACGACGAAACTGACTGGGTGAGAGCCCGTTCATGCGTGCCAGGTCGGCGACGCTCAGCGGCTCACCGTAGTGACTTTCGATGTGACTCACCGTCTTCGAAAAGCGTTGGTGCGTGTCCGGCATGTTCATCTGCGACGCGACAGGTTGAGTGGTACCCATCAACCCCACCACTCGGCCCTTGCGGTCGCGGACAGGCAATTTGGTGGTCGACGCCCAGATCAGGCGCCCCTGCTCGTCGGCGATTAGTTCAAGGCGCTTCAGTAACGGTTCCCCGGTCCGGAGCACGTCCGCGTCGTCTTGATGAATCGAGGTCATGAGGCCAGGCGGAAAGAAGACCGATTCGCTGCGGCCAATAATTTCGTCGCGCGAGCGTAGATTGAAAAGTTTCAGCAACGCCGGATTGCACGCGACGATCTCAAACTGCTGGTTTTTCACGTAGAACACCACATCGTCCAGGTGCTCGAAGAGCGTCTCGAAGTGCCCTTTGTCCGGCAATGCTGCGAAGAAACGCTGGGTTACCTTTTCGGCGTGGGTCAACGTTCGTGGCATGTGTGACGCTCCTGGGCACGGATGGGCCGACGGACCTATGCGCGGTTCGTTATAAACAATAATCTGTTTGTTCTAGCCCCGCCACCGCTCCGAAGGCCATCCTTTCTGACGCTGAACGTGACTCCGTCAGGGTTGGCCGGCGGCGCCCAGACAGCGAGCAATAAACAAAATGATCGCGGCGCAAATTTCAGCTGAAACTATCTTGAACCGACTGCGCGTGAAGGTCGTCGAAGGACGCCCGATCATGATTGCGAGTTCGGGCAGTGGCTTGGTCGCCCAACTGCTCGAAGAAGCGGGCGTGGACTGCATCAACACGTTCTCAGGCGCACGCCTGCGGGCCAACGGCATGGGCACCATGTCCATGATGTGGCCCATCCTGGACTCCAACAAACAAACCCTGGACTACACGCGCGAGGACATCATGCCAGCGCTCCGGGGCAAGAGCTTCGTGTGCGCATGTCTCAACGCGAACGACCCTTTGAAGGACATGCGCATGGTCCTGCAAGACTGCCAGCGTATGGGCGTGCAGTGCGTTTCCAACATTGGGCCGTCGGTTAGCTACGTGGACAAGGACAGCGAGATCTTTCGCGTCCTGAAGAGCGCGGGCATCACCTTCCAGAACGAGATCGACATGCTCAAACTGGCCAAAGACGAGCTGGGCATGGTCACGGTGGGCTTGGCTTTCAACCTGGAGGATGCGTTGGAGCTGGCCGAGCAAGCCAAGCCACATATCTTCTGCTTTCACGCGGGAACCACCCAGGGCGGGCGCAAGGGCTACTCGGGCGGCCTAAGCCTCGAACAAACCGCTGCAGAGACCGAGGCCGTCTATCAAGCGGTTCGGAAGGTTCATCCCGAGGCAATCTTGGTTGCACACGGCGCCGCGATGGAGAACCCGGAAGACGCCCAGTACATGCTGACTCATACCAGTGGTCACGGGTTCTGGACGGGCTCCTCCACGGAACGCCTGCCGATCGAGCGCGCTGTTTCTGCGGCGGCTGCCAGCTTTGCGTCGCTTCGTTTCAATCGATAGTCGCTGAGGGCACTATTTACATGTCAAGAGTAGTCGCAGTGCTTGCCACCTTGGATACCAAGGGACCCGAGACGCAGTTTCTTCGCGAAGAAATCGAGGCGCTCGGTGGTCGTGCTCTGCTGATCGACTTGGGTATCGTGGGCAAGCCAACCACGACCGCGGACGTGAGCACGAACGAAGTGCTCCTGGCGGGTGGTAGCTCGCTCAGCGAAATCCTCAAGAACCCCTCCAGGCAAGCCGCCGCACCTCACATCACCGCTGGGGCGCTGAAGATCTTGAGCCAACGTGTGGAAGCAGGCGAGGTACACGCCGTGGTTGGTCTGGGCGGCACCCAGGGCACGACCAGCTGCTGTCAAGTGATGCAAAGCCTGCCCTACGGGTTCCCGAAGGTGATGCTCTCCACGGTCGCTTCAGGGGACACCTCTCCTTTCGTCGACATCAAGGACATCACGATGATGTTCTCCGTAGCCGACATCCTTGGGCTCAATCCACTCTCTCGCAAAATGTTGTCGAACGCAGCGAGCGCAGCTTGGGGCATGGCGAACAACACCCGGACGCTGGAACCGACCAAGAACACCAAAGGGGTGATCGGCATGACCAATCTCGGTGTGCTTACCGAGGGCGCCCATCATGCGATCGACCTGTTCGAAAAAGAGGGCTACGAGGTCATTACGTTTCACGCAGTGGGCTCTGGCGGCCGAGCCATGGAGCAGTTAGTCAAAGAGGGCGCCATCACGGCGGTCTTTGACTACGCCCTGGGAGAAATTGCCGATGAAGTCTTCGGCGGCCTCAGGGCGGCGAATGCCGAGCGTCTCACCGTCGCGGGCAAGCTGGGAGTTCCTCAGGTTGTCTGCCCTGGAGGAGCCGAGCACATTGGCCTGTTGTTGGATGTGCCCCATCAAGTCCCCCACGCGTACCGCGACCATAAGTACACTTTTCACAGCCCGAGGGTGTTTGCGCCACGGCTCAATAGCGTGGAGATTCGAAAAGTCGGCCTGACCATCTGCGAACGCCTCAAGCATAGCAAGTCGCATACGGCGTTCATGCTTCCCACCAAGGGCGTGAGTCGCTACTCCGTCAGCGGTGGTGAGCTCGAAGACCGCGAAAGCGACAAGGCGCTGTTCGATGTTCTGCGCACCAACATGCCCCGCCAAGTAGCGTTTCAGGAGCTCGAGCTGAGCGCGGAGGACCCAGTATTCGTTGAAGCAGCGGTCAAGACCTTGATCGGTCTGATCCGCGACAAGCAGCGAACTGCGGCAGCTTGAAAGAAAAGGCGTCTGGAGCAGCTGGCATCTCAGACGTTACTCAACACGACAGCACTAACTGCAACTAGACAGAACCATGGCAGACGTAGACGACATCAGAGACGGCAAGAATTTCGGCATCGGCGTTGCGGCCGAAACCAAGGGCTTCTACCTCAAGGGCATGAACAGCATGGACTGGGGGCTGAAGAATCGCATGGCGCGAATCTTCAACCGCAAGTCCGGACGAACCGTCATGCTGGCCTTCGATCACGGATTCCTCATGGGGGCGACCTCGGGTCTCGAGCGAATCGACCTCAACATCGCCCCGTTGGCGGACTACGCCGACTGTCTGATGGGCTGCCGCGGCACGATCCGGACGTGTATCCCGCCCGACACCCGGACGCCGGTCTGCCTTCGCACCGACACCGGCTCCACGATCTTGACCCAGATGAACCACAACGTCCTGCTCGCCGAGGCGGAAGCCCTCCGCATGAACGTTGCGGCCATGGCTGTCATGGTCGCGGTGGGGGAAAAGGAAACTGAGGCGATCAGCATCGCCAACCTCAGCAACCTCGTCGACATCGGGATGAAGTACAGCATCCCCGTGATGGGCGTGACCGCCGTGGGCAAGGACATGGCCCGGGACGCCCGCTACTTCGGCATGGCGTCGCGGGTGTGTGCCGAAAACGGCGCCAGCATCGTGAAGACCTACTACACCGAGGGCTTCGAGAAGGTGGTCGCCTGCTGCCCGGTCCCCGTCGTCATCGCCGGGGGTAAGAAGCTCCCCGAGCTGGAGGCCCTCGAGCTCGCCTACATGGCCATCCAATGTGGTGCGGCCGGAGTGGACATGGGACGCAATGTCTTCCAGTCCGACGCCCCGCTCGCCATGCTCAAGGCGGTGGCCGGCGTGGTCCACGACAACCTCAAGCCAGTCCAGGCGTTCGACCTGTACAATACGCTCAAGGAAGCTCGCTAAGTGGACCGTTCCGCGACGATCGCCAAACTGCGCGGTGCCTGCGCCCAGCTCAGCGTGGGCACGCTCACCGCGAGCATGATGGATCAGGCCTCCGCCGTCAGGACCCTCGAGCAGGAGGGCGTGCAACTCCTCCACTTCGACGTCATGGACGGGCGGGCTTTTCCCAAAATCACCGTCGGATCGGCTTTCGTCGCGGGGCTCAAAACGACGCTCTTCAAGGACGTGCACCTGCTCGTCATGGAGCCTGAAAAACACGTTAAGGACTTCGCGCAAGCGGGGGCCGACATCATCGTCTTCGCGCTGGAGCACAGCGAGGACATCGGGGGGGCGTTGAAGCTGATTGGCGAGGCAGAAAACGCCAATGATCGCCGCCGCGGCATCCTACGCGGCGTCTCGATCTATCCCAACACCCCGCTCGAGGTGATAAAGCCGTATCTCGCCGAGATCGACGTCGTGAACGTGCTCGCGGTGCGTCCCGAAACCGGCGGGCAGAGCTTCCTCGCGGATGTCCCGCACCGGGTGAAGACGTTGAGACATTGGAAAAATGATCTCGTCATCGTGGCGGACGGCGCAGTTAAGAAGAACAATGTCGGTGAGGTCGCCCGCTCAGGGGTTGATGTCATCGCCACCGGGAGCGCCGTTTTCGACGGCACCGACGCGGCCGCCAACATTCGCGAAATGAACGCCAGCATCCAACGAGCCGAGCGGCTAGCCTCATGAGCGAAGACCTCGTCACCAAGGCCAAGGCGCGCAAGAGTGCCGCCCGAGCGGAGCGCTCGCCCCTAGCGAGCGCGGAACTGCTCAAACCTCACGCGGGCAAGGTCGCCATCGTGACAGGGGCCGCCAGCGGCATCGGCCGGGCAACCGCGCAGCGTTTGAACAACGACGGCGCGGCGGTGGTGGGCCTCGATATCAACCCCGCGGTGGTCACGAACCTGAGCGGACCCGGCCTGCGGGGAGTCGTCTGCGACGTCACCGACGACGAAGCCCTCAG
>JAYUYU010000669.1:0-10668 GCA_043752365.1 Myxococcales bacterium
TGAGGTTTGCCGGCGTGAGGTGCGGGCCGAGCACGAGCAGGCCCGTCAAGTGCAGCTCGCCGTGGGCGATGGCGTCAAGCAGCAGCGGAAACCGCTTTACCAGTTTGGCGGCGCCAGCCCGCCGCGCCGCTGCGTCTTCGGAAAAGCGTAGTTCGTAAATGCAGTAGGTGTAGAGGCTCGAGCAGGCCTTCGTACGGTGGAGACCGCGGGCTTCGACCTCTGCGAGGTGCGCCAACAGCGTCGCGAATAGCTGATTCGACTTCCCGACTAGGCTGCGTGTGTTGGCCAGCAGCTCGCGGTCCGAAAGATGCGCCAAGCCGCCATCGCCTCCCGCAACCAGTTTCACGACCACATCTCTCGCCCCCGCGCTCGTGTGCATTCGCTAAGCCTACATCCGCGATTTTCGAGCCTCGGCGTCGCCCGTTGGCGACCTTTCTGACTTGAAATCGCGGCGTAAATCGAGCCGCATGCGGAACGGTCGCGGCGCCGCCGTGCAGGCGCTGCGGGGCGCGAAATCGAGCGAGCCCGATCCGCGTCGCTAGCTACTCACGAAACTCGTCAAGGACAATCGACGGAATACGCCGCGTGCAGCGAGCCTCTACGCACTGCTGCGCAAATAGACTGCGCCACGGAGCTGCGCCACGGAGCTGCGCAAATAGACTGCGCCACGGAGCTGCGCCACGGAGCTGCGCCACGGAGCTGCGCCACGGAGCTGCGCAAATAGACTGGGCCACGAGACGGCGCCACGAGACGGCGCCACGGAGCTGCGCCACGAGACGGCGCCACGAGACGGCGTGACGAGCTGCGCAACGAGACGGTGCGCGTGACCGGCGCCACGGCCTTGGGCGACGCAAACTAGACGGCGCCACGAGCTGCGCAACTCGGCGGCGTCACGGCTTGGGCGACGCAAACTAGACGGCGCCACGAGCTACGCACCTAGGCGGCGCCACGAGGCGGCGCTGTCCACCGCGGCGAGGGCGGAATTGTTTTGCGCTGCAAACTCTCAACGTCGCTGCCAATCGCCCGCAGCTCTGCGAAGGTCGACGACCGTCGGGCCAGTCTCGTCGGCTGCCGCGGTGCGTTGCCCCGCCTCATTCGCATCCCGCTTCCGGTCCCGCTCCGGCTTCTGGTTCCGGTTCCCGGTTCCGGTTCCCCGATTCCCCCGCTTCCCGGCCTCCCGCTCGCCGCCCAGCTGGGCGGCCAAACCAGGCCAAACCAGGCCTACCCCAGTAAATCCACGCAGGATTCGCTGCAGAGGGCGCGGGCGACGCCAAGGCGTTCGAGGGCGGCGACGGCTTGTAGGACGCAGGCTTCGTCCCAGGCGTCGCCGATGAGTTGGAGTCCGACCGGCATGCCGTTGCGGTCACCGCCGACGGGCGCGCTGGCGGCGGGCAAGCCGGTGAGGTTGGCGAGGAAGGCGTAGCGGCACATGCCGTCGAGCAGCGGCGGATCGACGAAGCCAGAGCGGACTTCTTCTTCGGTGACCTGCGGGGCGCTGCGCGCGGCGCTCGGGAGTGCGATCAAGTCGACGTGGCGCAGCACTTCGGCCACGTCGCGGCGCAAGCCCTGGCGTAGGCGTTGCCCGTCGATGTAGTCGTCCGGGCGAAATGTTTCCATGCCAGAGAGGACCAGCTGCACGTCGGGGCCCATGGCGTCCATGTGATGCAGGCGCAGCTCGCTCATGGCCGAGAAGGCTTCGATGCCGATCGTAAGGTAGCCGATCGCTGCAGCGTGCGCGGCGTTGGGAATGCGGATCGGTACCAGCTCGGCGCCTGCCTTTTCGAGCATGACCAGCGCGTCGCGACATGGCGCGGTAAGCTCGGAGTCGGCGGCGGCCCACTCGGCTTCGTCGACGCCTATACGCAGGCCGCGCACGCCTCGCCCGAGCGCGCTCAGCAACTCACCCGGCACGAGCGGCGGCGCCAGGGTCGAAATCGGATCGGCGATATCGGCGCCGCTGGCGAGCTCGACGAAGGTGGCAAGCTCGGCGCTGCACACGGAAAGGGGCCCAATGTGTACGACGCTGGTCGCGCCCTGCATGCCCATGCCGACCGCCGGAATGCGCCCAAAGGTGGGCTTGAACCCGAACACGCCGCACAGCGCAGCCGGGATGCGGATGGAGCCACCGCCGTCGCAGCCGAGCGACACTGGCGTCACGCCCGTTGCGACCGCCACGGCGCTGCCGGTGGAGCTGCCGCCCGCCAAGCGCGAGCTGTCGTGGGGGTTGCGCGGCATGCGGCGGTGTTGATTGGCGCCGATCGGTGACAGGCCGAACTCGGTCATCGGCGTCTGCCCGATGATGACGGCGCCGGCTGCGCGCAAACGCGCGACGGCGCGTGCATCTTCGACGCTGGAGTCGTGAGGCAGGAAGCTCGTGCCCAGGCGCGCGCGCAAGCCGCGCTGATTGACTTCTTCTTTGATGGCGATGGGTACGCCGTCCAGCAAGCCGAGCGGAGCACCCGCCCGAAAGCGTTCGCGGCTGGCGCGTGCGGCGTCGTGAGCGCGCTCGTCATCGTACGCGGACAGCGGACCCAGCGTGGGCGACTGGTTCGAAAGCGAGCGGGCTGCCGACAAGGCACGCTCGGCGACCTGCACCGGATCGTGCGAGCCGCGACGGTAGGCGGCTTGCAACGCCGCCGACGAACGCGGTAGCCCGAGGTGCTGAGGCACGCCGAGCCCTTCGCTCGGCCTCGCGTGGCTCTCTCTTGCGCGCAACGGCGCCGTGGTGAGCGGTAGCTCGGCGCGCGCGTCGGCGCCGAGCCCGCGCGCGCGGTCGATGCCCAAGTCGCTCCGCAGGAGCTGCGCGAGGGGACCACGCGCGGGCGTATGACGCACGGCTGTCACCACCGCGCTCAGGGCTCGCCCCGAAATCCGCCCCTTGGGCAGCTTGAGCTGATGCGGGATCGTGAAGAAAGCCAACGCCGGCGGCTTTTGGCAGAGCTATTGCCCCGCTGTAAAGCGCAATCGGGAGCGCGTGCCCCCCCGCGGAAACGCCCGGGAAATGCGAGCCCTGCACTAGTGCCGTTAGCCACAGGAGGCAGTCGTTGCAACCCGAGACGCCCTTCGTTAAAAGTCCCAACGTGTCGAATTCCGCGAAATACAACATCCCGGTTGATGAGTTGCTGCTCGACTCGGAGGCCCTGATGGCGGCCTTCGTCAATCACGTGCAGCACACGCAGGGGAAGCACCCAAGCGCTGCCACGCGGCTCGATCATTTCATCAGCGCGGCCCGTACGGCGCGCGACCGCATGTTCGACCGCTGGACCCGGACTTGGTCGCGGCGCGAGCGCCAACAGCCAAAGATCGTCAACTACCTGTCGATGGAGTTTTTGCTCGGGCGCCTGCTCGAGGACGGCCTGGTAAACCTGGGCGTGCTGGAAGAGTTCCGCACCGGCATGGCCTCGCTGGGTATCGATTTGAACCAGGTGCTGGAGCAGGAGCCGGACGCTGGCCTCGGCAACGGTGGCCTCGGGCGCCTGGCGGCGTGCTTTTTGGACTCCATGGCGACGCTGGGCATCGCCGGCATGGGTTATGGCCTGCGCTACGACTACGGCATCTTTCGCCAAGACATCATCGGCGGGCACCAGCACGAATCGCCTGACCAATGGCTGCGCTTCGGCAACCCGTGGGAGATTGCGCGCCCCGAGCGTACCTACGTCGTGCGCTTCGGCGGCCGAGTCATTCAGTACACGGGCAGCACCGGGCGCCTGGTGCACGAGTGGGTCGACACCGACAGCGTGAACGCCATGGCGTACGACATCCCGATTCCGGGTTACAAAAACAACGTCGTCAATACGCTACGCTTGTGGTCGGCCAAGGCCACCAACGATTTCGACATCTCTTACTTCAACCGCGGCGACTACCTGAAAGCCGTGCAAGAGAAGAGCTGGACCGAGAACATCACACGCGTGCTGTATCCCAACGACCAGCAGCCCGCCGGCAAAGAGCTGCGGCTGAAGCAGGAGTACTTCCTGGTCTCGGCCACGCTGCAGGACGTGATTTCGCGCCACTTGCGCTACCACTCCGACCTCTACAACTTCCACGAGCAAGCCGTTTTCCAGATGAACGACACGCACCCGGCGCTGGCAGTCGCCGAGCTGATGCGCGTGTTGGTCGACGTGCACGCCATGCCGTGGGACCACGCCTTCTCGCTGGTAAAGCGCTGTTGCGCCTACACCAACCACACCATTTTGCCCGAGGCGCTCGAGCGTTGGCCGGTGTGGTTGATGGAACGCGTGCTGCCGCGCCATTTGCAGATCATTTACGACATCAACGCCCAGCATTTGGCCGAGGTGAAGAAGGCCTTCCCGGGTGACGACGAGCGCTTGCGCCGCATGTCGTTGGTCGAGGAAGGCGCCGAAAAGCGCGTCAACATGGCGCATCTGGCGATCGTGGGCGGCTCGAAGGTCAACGGCGTGTCCGCGCTGCACTCGCAGCTGCTCAAACAAACGCTGTTTTCCGACTTCTGCGACATGGAGCCTTCGAAGTTCATCAACCAGACGAACGGCGTCACGCCGCGCCGTTGGATGATGAAGTGCAACCCGCGCCTGTCGGCGCTCATCACCAAGAGCATCGGGCCCGGCTGGGAAATCGATTTGGATCAGCTCGAACGGCTAGTGCCCTTCGCGAACGATCCGGACTTTCAGACCGAGTGGCGCTCGATCAAGCTGCACAACAAGGAGCGGCTCGCGCTGGTTTTGCGCCGTGATTTGCGCATCGAGCTCGACCCGACGCACTTGATTCAATCGCACGTCAAGCGCATCCACGAGTACAAGCGGCAGCTGCTCAACATCATGCACGTGATCTCGCTGTACCTGACGTACCGGCACAGCCCGCCGTTCGACGTCACGCCGCGCACCTTCGTTTTCGGCGGCAAGGCGGCCCCCGGCTACGATATGGCCAAGCGCATCATCGCGCTCATCAACGCCGTTGGTCAGACCATCAACAACGACGTGAACGCGCGCCAATTTTTGCGCGTGATTTTCATACCCAATTATACGGTGTCGTTGGCCGAGCTGATCGTGCCCGCGACCGACGTCTCCGAGCAAATTTCCACGGCCGGCACCGAAGCCTCGGGCACTGGCAACATGAAGTTCTCGATGAATGGCGCGTTGACCATCGGCACGCTGGACGGCGCGAACGTCGAGATCCGCGAGGCCGTTGGCGACGCGAACTTCTTCTTGTTCGGTTTGCGCACCGAGCAGGTCGCGCAGGCGCGTGAAGCCGGTTACGACCCGATGCAGCTTTACTACGCCGAGCCCGTCTTGCGCTCGGTGCTCGACGCCATTAGCGCGGGCTTGTTCTCGACCGACGATCATGGTCGCTTCAAGCCAATCGTCGACTCGCTGCTGTTCGGTGGGGATACCTACATGGTGATGGCAGACTTCTTGAGTTACCTGCACTGCGAGCGCAGCGTCGAGGCCGCGTATCACGACCAAGTCGCCTGGACTCGCAAGTCGATCCTGAACGTGGCGCACATGGGGCGCTTCTCGAGCGACCGCACCATTTTGAGCTACGCGCGCGACATTTGGGGCGTCTACGTGCCGCCCATCGGCGGCCCCCGCACCAGCGTCGTCCCGCCAAATTCAGTTCGCTAGGCGAACTGAATTTGGGTTTGGTTTCTGTTGGCCGATGAGCTGCGCTTGTGGCGCCACGCGGCTGTGCCTGCCTGAACCCAAGTCAGGCGCCCGGCCTCGCCGGGTTTCTTTCACTCCGGTTCTAGGGTGCCGATCGTGATCTGCTCTCGCCAAGGTCGGGTGACGGCGATCCAGCTCGCGCTTTGCGCTCGCAAGATATGTTCAGCCTGCGTGCGACTAGGGAGCCGGCGATAGTAAGCATGCGCTCGCGCAATCCGTTCGGACCGAGCCGGGCGAGGACGATGCATCGAGTGTCCGGGAGCCAAATCGCCCCTCCTTGTGAGGAACGGCCGCAAAATGGAGGGGTTGAAGTTTGCGTTGCGCCCCGTGGCGCCTGGGGGGAAGATTCGTGCCTAACCAAACCCGAGGAAATGCGATGTCAGAGCTCGAATCACTGAAGCAGTACACCACCGTCGTCGCCGATACGGGCGACATTGGTGCCATCGCTCAGTACAAGCCGCAGGATGCCACCACCAACCCTTCGCTGCTGTTCAAAGCCGCGCAGCAGAAGGAATACCGCAGCCTGGTGGACGAGGCGCTCAGCTACGCCGCCAAGAAGGCCAGCGCCAGCAGCGAGCAAACCGTCCTGTTCATGGACAAGCTAAGCGTGAACTTCGGCTGTGAAATTTTGAAGATCATCCCCGGCCGCGTCTCCACCGAAGTGGACGCCAGCTTCTCGTTCGACACGCAGGGCAGCATCGGAAAGGCGCGCGAGCTGATCAAGCTGTACGAGGACGCCGGCGTCGCTCGCGAGCGCATCCTGATCAAACTCGGCAGCACGTGGGAAGGCATCAAGGCCGCCGAGCAGCTCGAGAAGGAAGGCATTCACTGCAACCTGACGCTGCTATTCAGCTTTGCTCAGGCCGTAGCGTGCGCCGAAGCCAAAGTGACGCTCATCTCGCCCTTCGTCGGGCGCATTTACGACTGGTTCAAGAAGTCGACCGGCGCGGAGCCGGCCGTTGACGCCGACCCAGGCGTCGCCAGCGTCAAGCGCATTTACGAGTTCTACAAGAAGTACGACTACAAGACGCAGGTGATGGGCGCGAGCTTCCGCAAGGTCGAGCAAATCGTCGAGCTTGCCGGTTGCGATCTGCTCACCATCAGCCCGGATCTGCTGGCGGAGCTGCACAAGCGCGAGGGCACCTTGCAGAAGAAGCTCAGCGTGGAGGCCGCCAAGGCCAAGGAGATCCCCAACGTCCACCTCGACGAAAAGACGTATCGCTTCGAGCACAACCAAGACCAAATGGCCGTCGAAAAGCTCAGCGACGGCATCCGCTCCTTCTACAGCGACGCCCGCAAGCTAGAGAAGTACTCGCAGACGCTGATCGGCGCGTCAGCGGCGTAACGGTCATTTCCGACTCGAGATCTTCACAGGGAGATCGAGAGATCGGGAGTCGTGCGAGCCCTGAATTTGGGGGTTCGAGACGCTAGCCAACGAACGGCACCGTAGCTGGTGCCGTTCGTCATTTAGCAGCGCGTAACCCAGAAAACCTCGCACGACTCCAGATCTCCAGATCTCCCTGTGAAGTCCGGGAACCGCAAATTGTCGGCCACAGCCGTCAGCAAAAGCCGACGAAGAACGGCTGCGGAATGCCGGTCGTGACGCGCAGCGGCGACAACTGCAGCCCGTGATCTTGCACTTGGAAGGACATGACGGACTCGGCGTCCAGGTTGCCGACCAGCAGACGGTCGCCGCGCGGGTTCACCGAGAAGTGACGGGGCTTCTTGCCGGTGGCGATGCGTTGGTGATGGCGGATGCCGCCTTTGCCGTCGACCGCGAAGACGGCCAGGCTGTCGTCGCCGCGGTTGGAGGCGTACAGCGCCCGACCCGATGGATGCATTTCGATGTGCGAGGCCGTATTGGGCCCGCGGCCTGCCGCATTGCCGAGCGTCGAAGCCAGACTCACGAACTCCAGGCTGCCGGCGGCGGCGTCCCAGGCAAAAACACCGACTTCGCTGGTGTGCTCGAAGGTGACGTAAACGAGCCGCCCGCTGGCGTCGAACGTGAGGTGCCGCGGGCCGGTGCCGAGCGGCGCGGCAGCCGTGCTGGCTGGCTCCAGAGCGCCGCTGGCCGCGTCGAATCGATAAACTGCGACGTAGTCGGAGCCCAGGCATGGCACGAGCACGTGACGGTTGTCGGGGGAGCACACGATGCTGTGCGGATTCTGGCCCGCGCGTTGGCTGGAGATGGCGCCGCCGGCCGCTCCAGCGCGGAAAACCGACACGCCGCCGCCCTGATAGTTGGCGACCAGCCCGAACTCGCCGCTGCGATCGAACGCGACGTAGGCCGGGCCCGTGCCGCCGGATGCGCTGGGCGCGCCCAAGCTCGGCGCGGGGCCGACCTGGGTGATCGGGTAAACCAGGCTGCCGTGCTCGTCGACGGCTAGCGCTTGCGAGCCAGACAGCGCCAAGAACGACGGACAACCACCGAGGCGTAGCTCGGACTTCGCGCGTAGCGAGCCGTCCTCGCTCAGCTCGAACCACAGCAGGTGGCCGTTCCCGGAGCCGACGATGGCTCGGTCGGTCACGGGCGTCGCGCGTGGCTCGCGCCCGGCGAGGAGCTGTTGCATCCCTCCAGGGTAAGCCGGATTTTCGGCTTGGTACGGCGCGTTCCAATCGCTCGCGTGTTCAATTTCGCCGTGTGAGAGGCGCTTCCACCCGCGCCATTTCGTTGATTTCGAGGTTTCCGACCAAACCGTTCAGACTGGGACCGTCGGCGGGCGTTTGCGTTTTCGCGAGCGCGCGCAGGAAGTAGGGGGGGACGGCGCGGAACAGCAGCCGTACCCGCAGGCGCTCGGCCGCGGCTCCAGGCGGAAGTTCGAAAACGTAGGGGAAGGCGCGCTGCTCACCGACAATCAACGGTGGCGTGGGCTTTCCCGTCGACGGACGCACGCGCGGCACCGGGCCGCCCGTCAAGAATTGAACGATGGCTTCCTTGGCGCCCGGCGCGGCGCGGAGCTTGGGCTGGTTCCGCAGGTCGAGCTGCACGACACCGTTTACGTCACGCAATAGCTCGATCTTATCCAGCAACATTTGTTGCAGATTCACGAGCTGGAGATCGCTGGTGGCGCAGCCAATCAAGAATTCTTTCATCGGGTTGTTGGTGTCGGCGAAAATGCTGCTGTCGCACAGATCATCAGTGGGCCGCAGCACCTGCCCGGAGCCCGCCACGACTTGACCTTGCGCATTCAGCAGCGACACCTCGAGCCACATTTGGCGCACGAAGGCGAACCCGCCGGGCAGGTTGTGCCCGGTGCCGGTGTTTTGGAGCGACACGTCGAAGCTGACGCGCGTGCCGCTAACGTTCAGCGACGTTTCTACCAACGAGAGTACGCCGGCGCGGCGCAGCAACGACTCGCGCTCCGCGCGGCTTTCGTCGCGTAGGGCGGGGTTGTCGAGTGGATAGTCCACGGCAACGAAGCGATGGCTGCGCAGCCGGCGTGCCGGCGCGACGCTGTCTTGCTCGAGCGGAATCAGTGCGCTTTCGGCGGCGCGCGAGCCTTTGGCGATCGGCATGTGGCAGTCGACGCAGCCGGGGCCGCCGTTTCTGGTGAAGTCTTGCCACTCGTCGAACAGCGTTTGCAGCACCAGGTCGGTGCCGTGCTCGATTTTGCCGTCGCCGTTGCGATCGTATTGCACTGAGTGACAATTACGGCAGAGCTGCGACGCATCCTTGAACAGGGGCGACGCCTTGCTTTGGTGGAAGGCGTTACCGACGGCGTCGTCGAACGGTCCGTAGAAGGTGTGACCTGGCTTCAGGCCGTCTTGAAAAGCCGTCAGCCCGCCGCCCGCCGTCTTGGGCTCGCCTTGCCACTGATGGCAAACAGCGCATGTGACGCCTTCGCTGAGCAGCTCCGGATTTGCTAGCGCGCCGTTTGGCTGGAACGGCAAGATGGCTGACTTTGCTAGCGCGGTGGCGATGGGGCCGTGGCAGTTGACGCAAACGTTCTGCGGATCGGGCGAGCTTACGCTGACGAGCGTTTCACGGTGCGCCAAGTTGCTTTGCGCGATCATCACCGGACTGGTGAGCGCGTGCGCGTGCATGGACGAGCGCCACTCGGTGACTACGCGCTCGTGGCAGCTGACGCACTCACCCGAGGCGTGGAAGCCACCCAGCGTGCTGCCCAGGACTTCGCCCCGCGACGCGAGCTTTGGCGGAATATCGAGCGCCCACAGCACGTGCAGCGGCAACAGCAGCAGAAACAACAAGCTGACCGGCACGTGCAGCACCCGAAAGCCCTGCAGCAGCCTGCGGTAGCGGCCCTGGCGCTGCTCGCGCGCCAGCATCTGGTGCCGTGCGCGGGTCAGCCGCACCAGCTCCTGGATCAGCCCTTGCTCGTCGGGCGGCACGTTGCGGCAAGCTTGCGCGATCTCGGCGTCGCTGGCCGTTACTTGCAACAGCCACTCCACCAATTGCCGCAGCGAGGCGGAGCGCCCAGCGGTCAGCTTCTCGACTTCGACCTGTGCGGTGGCGGCGCGCGTGTGGCTGGCAGACTGGGAATAGTGCCCAACCTCGGCGGCTGCCTTGGCCGGCACGACCGAGTACACCAAGCGCCACAGAAGGCCGGTCACCACCAGCACGACCAAGATCAACAGCAGCAGCTTGCCGAGCGAAAACTCGAGCCCCACGCTGCCGTAGCCCGCGTGCAAGAACGCCAAGAACACGCAGCTCAGGCCCAAGTAGACGTGGCCCCACAGCCAACCGGCCATGGTGCCGATGGGCATCTTCTCTTGCAGGGTGCGCTTGCGCAGCGCGTACAGGAACGTCAACAGGCCCAGGCCCACGCTCGCCACGCCGAACAACAGCCCGCTCAGGGTATAGCCGCGCACAATTGGCGGAAAATAGGCGTATTCTTCGAGCCAACCACCGTCAATGGCGACGACCAGCGCTGTCGACAGCAGCGCGGCAAGCAGCGAGCTAGTGAGCCACAACCATTGGTGCTCCAGCAAGCTGCGGCGTTTCGCGAGCGGGCGACTCAAGCGTAGGGCCTCGACGAATTGCGCGGGGCGACGTTGGCCAGCGCTTCACCTG
>JAYUYU010000670.1:0-4312 GCA_043752365.1 Myxococcales bacterium
CGGTGCTTCGGCCGGCGGCGCTACCAGCACGGGCGCCGCTGGTGCAGGCGGGGGCGCAGCGGGCTCGACCACGGGCGGAGGCGCCGACCCGCACGCCCCCAACAAAAACGCCACCGCAGCAACCGACGCAGAACGAGTACGCATGCGTCGGTTCATAGCGCCCAGCGCCGCCGGCGTCACCCAAGCGCGCAGCCTTTTCGGCTCTCTACCCCGCTGCTGGCTGCGCAGCATCATGGTCTCAGGGGATTGTGCCTACTTTACGTCGTAAGCCTCGACCAGGTCATCGACGAAGCGCGGGATGAGCACGCGGCTGCGCTTGCTGTCCCAGCCAATGTCGGCAGGGGCTTTGACATTTTGAATGATCGGCTCGAAGGCGGTGCCGCCGAGCTTGCCGCGGTAAACGGCGCTGGCAGCCCAGCTACTGCAAATGAGCGTATCGCCCATGACCAGCAGGCCGTCGAGGCCACCGATCGGCAGCTTCATGACGTCGACCTTCTCGCCCTTGGCGCCGATGCCGAACACCTCGTTGGAGTTGAGCGTGTTCACCAGCAGTCCCTGGGGCCCGAAAGCCAAGCCGTTCGGTCCGCTCAAGTCTTTCGATTTGGCCAGCACCTTGGCTTTGCCTGTCTTGTCGATCACCAACACCTGGTCGGCACCGGTCGTTTCGAGGCCCTTTTCCGTGGCTTTGACCGATGTATCGGAAACGTAAACCTTGCCGTCGGCTGCTAGCGCAATGTCGTTGGCGAACGTCGCCTCGGGCAGCGCAATGTCACCCTTGGGTGCCAGCGTCTTCAAATCGAATTTGCGAACGACCGAGATGTCGGTGACCCAAAGCTCTTTGCCGACGATGACCATGCCCTTTGGCGCGTCAAGCTTGACCTTGTTCACGCCAGCCGCGAGCAGCTTTGGCGTTTTGATGGTGCCGTCCGGCGACAACTCGGAGATGTAGCCGTTGTCGTCCACGCCGTCGGGCTTGCCGTTGATGTTCGACACTAAGTAGCGGTCGCCCGCGGCGTCGTACAGCACGCTCTCGGGCGTCGCGAACGCACCCTTGAAGGTCACAGCGGGCGCCGGAATCGGCGCTGGCGGCGGCTTGGTCGCCTCTTGCAGCGCGGGTTGCGCGGAAACCGAGGTTACGGCGCTGGGCGCCGGAATGGTCTCGACCGTCACTGGAGCAACCGCAGGCGCCTCGCCCGGCTGCGCGACGGGGGTCGGCGCAGGCTTCGCGCAACCAGCAGCAAGCGCACACAACACGACGAGCGAAGTTCGAACCAGCATGACAAGCTCCTCCTTCAAGGGAGGCGGAGCTTACATCAAGCGCTTGAGGCCGGAAGACGTCACAAGCTCAAACGCGCGGAGAGCGCGGTGCTGGTGGGAAAATGGGCCGCTCGACCTCGACGCCGGTTGGCGCTTCGCTGTCGCACCACAAGTCCTCTTCCGGTTTCGCGAAGGCACGCGCTGCGATGCGAGCCGCCAGGGCAGCGCCTTCCAGGTCCGGCCGGGTCGGCTGTTCTGAACCGAAGTCGAGCTCCAGCTGGTCGGTCGTTGAGTTCGTCACGCCCCTAAGAACGGCACGGCAGCCGCGCAATTTAGCGCTCGCGCAAGGCACCGTGACGACTGGCGATTTTGCGACCGGTCTCGGAACGAGACCAATCCGCGCCACGAGCTAGGCGGCCACCAAGCGGATCTTCTCGGCCTGCCCGGCGCGATAGAAGCGCCGCAAAGTAGCGTGCGTGATGGTTGGGCCATAGCTCATCAGGCGCCGCACGAAGCGCGCCGCCAGGTCATTCGCGGTGCGGTAGCGGTCGCCCAGCTCGGTGCCAGGGTCGTGCAAAAAGCGCACGCGCTCGAACAGGCGCGCGTGCACTTCGAAGGCTTCGCCGCGGTCGTACGGCAGCTGCTCGAGCACCAAGAGCACGAATTTATCGACCTCGGCCTGCAGCTCCAGCTCGAGCTGTGTCGACGGCAGCTCTTGCCGCGCCCGGTTGGCGATGTAAACGAAATGACTAACGCCTTCTGCCAACTGCAGCCAAGCATCGTGATCGTTCGCGGCCGTGCCGGGTACGATCAGCGCCATCTCAAGTCCTCCCTCGCTCTCCCTCAGCAACAGCGCCTCGCGTTCTTCAGAATCGAGTCCCGCCCGCACGAACCCTCGAACGTCCGGCGTCTGTTCCAATTGATAGAACCGCTCCAGCCGCCGCTGCAGCCGCCGCAGCGTCTTATGGCAATCGGTCAGTGCAAGCCTCCTGCGCCCCGCACCGGCAACACGCCGCGCTCCAATAGCTCACTGCCCAACGACTCGGAGCCGGTCTTGAGCCAACGCTCGTACATCTTGAGGACGCTGACGCTAGACGGCGCCGCCGCTAGCGAAAGCTGTTCGGCCACCGTCGTCAGCAGCTCCGCAAAACGCTCGAAATTTTCGGCGAGCTCGAAGAACAAGTCCGGCGCGGCGTCATTCGAGTTGCCGCGCAGCATGCGCCCCGCGCTGTCGTAGGCGCGCGCGCCCAGCGAAGTGACGTAACGCACCTGCACGCCGCGCGTCTCTAAATGTGGAGCAAAAAAGCCGCTCACGTACAAGACGCCGTCCCCCAGCACGCGCAACCGCTCGAAGCGCTCTTGCCCCGGCGCATGCAGCGCCTCGTCCAGCAACAGCGTGAGCGGCCGTTCCAGCGCTTCACACGAGCGCGCATCCGGTCGCGCAAAGTCGGTGAGCAGCGACACCAAATAGTATTCGGCGGCTTCGGTCGCCGCGAGCTGCTTTTTCCGCATCGCGTCATCGACCACGTCATGAAAGAAGGTTTCCAGGTTTGCCGTGAGATCCAAAGTCGGGCGCATACCTTCAGTCATGCAACTATCCTTCCATCAGGGGACGTTTCTGTGCCGTAGCGGAGCGGTGTCGTTGGGGGAGCGGTGTCGTTGGGGGAGCGAATGCGAATGCGAATGCGGACGCGGACGTGTAACGCTCAACGCCAACGCGTGAGGTGGTAGGGGGGACGCGCAAAGGGGGCCGCGAGGTGCGGGCATGTCGCCGCGACTGCGCGCGACGCGTCCCACGTCCCGCTTCCCACACTCCGCTTCCCACGTTCGCGTTACGCTCTTCGCGTTCGCGTCCCCGTCCCCGTCGCCTCGACCGTCGCCGACACCTCGACTCCCAATGCTGAGTGTCGAGGGTCGTTGCTGCTGCGAGTGCGTACTTGAAGCGTACGACTTTGGCGGCCCCCTGGCCTGGACGTCTGTCCAGCTACTCTGCGGATTCTCAGCACTCTCCGCTTCCGGCTGCCAGTCCGAAACCCTCGCGAAGCACTTCACCGACGCCGCCTTAGCCTCAGAAACTGCAGAGGATCATGGCAGCTTCCTGGCTCGCGCGCGTCGTGCCCTTGACACCCCCCGCGGCGTGCTTAGTCTGCGCCGCACCTGAGTTGTTAGCACTCTCGCCCGTTGAGTGCTAAAGGCCGGAACCCTAAAACTTACCGCGGGTTAGGCCCGCGACAACCCCAGACAACCCTCGAGGGATAAGCACA
The DNA here is from genome assembly GCA_043752365.1 of Myxococcales bacterium. Classification (GTDB taxonomy): domain Bacteria; phylum Myxococcota_A; class Polyangia; order Polyangiales; family Polyangiaceae; genus PMG-095. Next base: position 3,522 of record JAYUYU010000670.1, read on the forward strand.
TGGCAACGAAAATCCGACCCCTGCAGGACCGCCTGATCGTCAAGCGCGTCAAAGAAGAAGAGAAAACCAAAGGCGGGATCATCATCCCGGACTCCGCCAAAGAGAAGCCTGTCGAGGGCGAAGTGATCGCCGTCGGCAACGGCAAGGTTCAAGAAGACGGCACCGTGCGCAAGCTGGACGTCAAAGCTGGCGACCGCATCCTGTTCGGCAAGTACTCGGGCACCGAGGTCAAGCTGGACGGCGAAGAGCACCTGATTTTGCGCGAGGACGACGTCCTCGGTGTCATCGAAAAGTGAACTGAGGAGAAAACAGAACTATGTCTGCTAAAGAAATCGTCTACGAAGAGACCGCTCGCAACCTCATCCTCAACGGCGTCAACGCCCTCGCGAACGCCGTCAAGGTCACGCTCGGTCCCAAGGGCCGCAACGTCGTGATCGAGAAGTCCTTCGGCGCCCCGACCGTCACCAAAGACGGCGTGACCGTTGCCAAGGAAATCGAGCTCGAGAACCGGTTCGAGAACATGGGCGCACAAATGGTGCGTGAAGTTGCCTCGAAGACCAGCGACATCGCTGGCGACGGCACCACGACTGCCACCGTGCTCGCTCAAGCCATCTTCCGCGAGGGCAGCAAGCTCGTCTCCGCCGGCCACAACCCGATGGAGATCAAGCGCGGCATCGACAAAGCCGTGATCGCCATCACGGAAGAGCTGAAGAAGATGGCGAAGTCGACCAAAGATCCGAACGAGATCGCCCAGGTCGGCACGGTCAGCGCGAACGGCGATGCCACCATCG
>JAYUYU010000671.1:0-4311 GCA_043752365.1 Myxococcales bacterium
AATGCCTTCAGTAAGCCCACCACCGTATCGATTGCGGCGTCGAGCTCACGGCTTTCGGAGCTGCTGCGCGAGGAATCGACCGCCGCCTCGGCATAGGCGGGTGGGGCAGATTCTGGAGCCGAGCCAGAAACGGGGGATGGGGTGGAGGTGTTCCTTTTCCAGAACATGGGCCTTAGGCGCTGAACGGCCTAAGATCGAGAAAGTTCAGTAACAAATAGCGGCGGCCCCCAGCCCGTCACCCCTTCAGTTCAGCCCCCAGGGTCCGTTTGTACCCGAGAGGTTCAGGCTCCTTGCCGCCCCACGCGACCGATTCCGTCAAGCTCTCCTCCAGCCCGCCCATCGCGGAGCGCGCCGGTCGTGTGCTCGTCGTGGAGCCCGAGACCGAGCGCCGCGCGGATCTGAAGAAGCTCCTCGAGCACGAAGGCTACGACTCCGTCTTTCTACCGGACGGTGACGAGCTGCTCCGTTTGACCGCCGAGTACGAGCCCGACCTCATACTGTTGGCCGCAGACCTGCCCGGTATGAGCGGGCTCGAGCTGGTGGGTGATTTGCGCGCGATGGATCCGCGCAATCACTACCCGGTCATTCTGCTCGGTACGGCGGCGGACGAAGAGGAGGTGGCGCGGGGGTTGCTGGCAGGTGCCGACGACTTCGTGCCCGACCCGGAGCGGCAGCAAGAGCTGCGGGCGCGCATTCGCGTGCAGCTCCGCAACAAGCGCTTTTACGATGCACTCGAGCGCGTGCGCAACGAACGCGACAACTTGCGGCGCGACTCACAGACCGATCCCTTGACGGGCTTGTTGAACCGTCGATCGCTGCAAGCCGAAGTCACGTCACGCTGCGACGCCCGCGAGCGCTTCGGTGTGCTGTTCATGGATCTCGACCACTTCAAGTCCGTGAACGATCGCTTCGGTCATGAAATGGGCGATCGCGTGCTGGTCGCGGTTGCCAGCGTGCTCAAGACCGCGCTGCGGCCGGGCGACATCGTCGGTCGCTACGGCGGCGAAGAGTTCGTCGGCATCGTTGCCGGCGCAGGCCCGGAATCAGCGCGCCTGGTCGCCGAACGGCTGCGCCGCGGGATTGAGGCCATGTTGCCGCCCAAAGGCGGTCCGACCAAGCTGACCATCAGCATCGGCACGACGGTGTTCGATCCGCGGCAAAGCGACGAACGCACCGAAGAGCTGCTGCACCGCGCGGACATGGCGCTGTACGCCGCCAAGCGCACCGGTCGTAATCGAGTAGTGCTGGTTGCACCGGGACAGAGCTTGCCGGCCGCGGTAGAGCAGGACCCGCGCGGCTCCGCCACGATGAGCATTCCGTTCACCACGCCGCCCGACAAGCCGCAGACCAGCGTGCTTCCGATCGGCGACGTGCCGGTCCTGCCGCTCGAAAGGCTGCGCTCCGGATGAGCGCCCAGCAATCGCTGTCCATCGACGACGTCGTGCAGAACGAGAGCCAGGTCATACCCAGCGAACCCGCCGTGTCGTCGGAAGATCCGAGCATGACGGAGCTCGAGCGCGAGCTTTTGAGGCGCCTCAAGACCGGGCGGGCGGCTTTGCCAGTCTTGCCCGCGGTAGCGCAGTCGGCCATTCGCCTTGCCAATGATCCGGACGCTCGCATCACCGAGCTAGCTTCGCTCGTCGACACCGATCCTCCGATAGCTGCCCGCTTCATGTCGGTGGCCAATAGCGTGATTTACTTCCGAGGCTGGGTCACGAGCTCGACTCAATCGGCAATCATCCGTTTGGGGCTGGCCAGTACCCGCGATCTGTTGTTTCAGGTCGTTTATGCCAGCACCTCGGGCGGGCTAAAGAAGTATCAAAGCGCCGTGCAAGCGTCGTTTCGGCGCAGCGTGATGGCCGCGCACGCCGCGCGCGTCATCAGCCGCGAGCTCTCGATCGGCAACGAGTACGACTACATGAGTGGTTTGCTCCACGACATCGGCGAGTCCCGCATTTACCGAATTCTGGACGGCCTCAAGCTGCCGACCACGCCCCAGCTCGTCGCTTCGCTGGTGCAGAAGTACCACGAGAGCGCTGGCGCCGAAGTGGCGATGAACTGGAAGCTTCCTACCGAAATCGTCGACGCCTGCGCTGCGCACCACGACTCCTCGGCGGCTGCGAACCCGCACGTACGGTTGGTGATGATCGCCGACTGCGTGGTCGCAGCGCTCGAGGCCGAAGCCGGCCAAGACAAGCGCGAAATCGACTTCGAGCCCTTCGACAAACTGCTGGTCGACCCGGGCATTGCGCGGCGGCTGATCGAGAAAACTCGGCCGTTCCTGGGCGATCTCTAGTCCGATCGCGATCTGAACCCCTGACAGCCGACCTCGCCACTGCGGGCGCTTCGCGTGGGTGAGCTAAGTGAGATCGAGCTGCCCGTTAGCCTGGTTTCTGACCTTCGACTCGCCGAAATGCGTGATGGGGACGCCGAACAACTGGGCAACGGACACGAGCAAGCGGTTGTTGGGGACGCCTTCTTGCAGGTTCTTTCCGTGCCGAAGGTCGAGGTAGCGGCCGGTTTTGATTGGAAAAGCAGCGCCAGCGGCGAGCAAAGTGGGAACCTGCCGTGAGCTGTGGCGAGCTGGGTCGCCCATGTCGCTCGCGCTGAGCAACAGGCTCGTCTCGAGCGCGCCGGCTTCGTCCAAACGCTGTAGCAGACGGGCGACCTTGCCGTAGGTGTAGCGGTTCTGGATCGCGAGCTTGCGCCAACTTTCGGGTGTGCCGCCGTGCACGGCATCACGAGCGTCGTAGCGATGAGCCACCTCTTGGTGCACGTCTTCGGGCAGCTCATGGAAAAGCTTGCTGCGCGTCAAGTCGGCCAGGTACAGCGTGGCCACGCGCGTCAAGTCGCAGCTCATGGCGCGCGCCAGCAGGTCGACCTGCAGATCGGTGATGGCGTCGAAGTGCGGTTCGCCGCCGCCGTAGGCTTTGAGTCGTTCGAAGCCGGGGGGCGCGGCCGGGCTAGCGCAGCTCCGCTCTACTTGTGTCAATCGCTTTTCGATGTCGCGGAGGGCCGTCGCGTGCTGTTCCAGCTTCGTGCGCTGACTGCGCGGGGCGCGCGCGGACAGGCGCGCCAAATCAGCCCGCACGCGGTCCAGCACGCTCTTGCCGGCGCGACGCGCGTGCTCCAGCTCTTCTTTACGGGCGCCAAGCGGGGCACCGAACAACTCTGCATGGACGCGCGAGGGGTCGATCCATTTCGGCACCGGGTTCCCGCCGCGCGACCAGCTAATGTTCTGGCCGACTTCGGTGCTGTCACTGCCAACCCCCAAAACCAGGCTGGTGTGGGGCGTTTGCTCACCCAAGCCATGCTCGATGGCCAGGAATTGGTCGAGGGAAGCGTTCTTGCCGTCGGCGCCGCTGCCCGTGAGAATGACGCGCGAGCCGTCGTGTCCGGTAGTGCCGACCTCGATGCCGGCGCTCAAATCGATGCCGTCCAGCACCAGCAATCGCTCGCGAAAGCTCTTGCCGTAGGTCGCGGCGTCGTCGAAAGGCTGAAGCGTCGAGCCTTCGAAGCCGATGTCGAAGCCGGCGCGCGGCTGCCACAGTTCGTGTGTGCGACCGTGCGGCGTGTAGACGCCGATGAAGCGCAACGGCGGGCTCCTAGGCTTGGCCGCAGGTTGCGCTTCGCTGCGCGTTTCTTGGGCGAGAAAGCTGCCGGTAACACCAAGCGCGGCCAGAAATCGACGGCGACTGACGCGCATCTAACCACCCCTCGTGTCGCGCAGGCTGAACATGTCGCTAGCGACGTAGGCGAGCAGCACTTGGAACAGGTTGTCGCGCTGCGCTTCGGGCAGCTGGGCCCGCAGAGCCAGAAAGGATTGCTCGATGTCCGGGTCGGACTGCGCGCTGAAATAGCGGAAGGCATGCCGCGCAAAGCATTCGGAAATTTTCGGGTTTTCGAGCAGCGCCTGGGTGAGCGATGCGCTCGAATCAAGCTCGGTCGTTTCGCTTCCCCAAGGACCGAGCACCAGCCGCGCGCGCGCGTCGACCGGTTTGCCATTGTCGGTCGTTTGCGCAGCGCCCGTCGCGTCGAAACCTTCGAAGGTGAAGCCGATCGAGTCCAGCGTGATGTGGCACGAGGCGCAGCCGGGGTCGGCCACGTGCTGACTCAGCCGTTCACGATTCGAAAGCGTCGCCGACGCCGGCGGCATCACGACCTCCAAGCCGATCTCCGCGGGGCGCTTCACTTTTTGGCACAGCAGCTTGCGCATCACGAAATCACCGCGCTTCACCGGGCTCGTCACGTCCTCGTGGGCGTGAGCGGCCAAAAAGCTGGCCTGCTGCAGTACGCCCAGGCGCCCCGTGC
>JAYUYU010000672.1:0-10656 GCA_043752365.1 Myxococcales bacterium
GTGTAGACCTTGCACAGGGTCTCGGTGCTCTCCATGGCGCCTTCGCGCATGAAGCCCGGAAAGCGCTCCAGCGCCCCGTGTCTGACAACGAGCTCCGGGCTCGCGAACAGTTGGGGCGCCGCGAGGCTGAATATTTGCTGAAGTGGGTCGGACACGACGCGCACCCTAGCAAGAGCTGTTCCAGCGCGGGTCCCGTAACCGGCTCAGGCTTACTCCAGCCGGGCGCTCAATTGCCGAAAGCCGTAAACGCCGCGCGCGGTCAGTAGCCGCCAATGATGCGCGATTCGCCGGCGACGTAGGGGCCTTCGAAGCCGTTGGGGCCTCGCCGCCAGACGAAGTGCTTGCCGGAGGCCAGAAACGCGGCCCGGCGTGCTTCGCCGTCGCCGTGTAAATTCCTGAAGTAGTCGGTGGAGGGCGAGCCGGCGAGCCCGAAGTACAGCGCGACCATGCGCGGCGGATCCACCGCGACGGCCTTGTCGGGCTGCCAGGCGTTGTAGGCAAGCGCGAGGTCCTGGTACAGGGCTGCGGTGCCGCGCGTGTCGCCGATGGCTAGCGCTAGTTTCGTAAAGTCAGCGAAAGCGCCAGCTTTTTCGCGGAAAGTCGCGGCAGGGCCCCGCCGCGCGCCGTGGCTTGCCAGCGCGTCGAAGGCCGACCACGCCTGCTGGTAGGCAGACACCGTCGTGGCATCCGTGGGGCAGCGATCGAACGGCACGATGCTGATGATCTCGACCTCGTCACTGCCCAGGCGGCAACTCGGCCCGATGAAGGCTTCCGCGCTCTTGATCAGGGCGGCGCCCGCTGCCGCGAGCTCGGGCGGCGTGCCAACTTGCACAGAGCCCGCAAGCTCCGCGTTGACGGCAACCGTTGCTGTTGCCCCGCCGGGCTCTTTTCCGCATTGCAGCGTGGCGCCGACGTTCGCCATTCCGTCTGCGCAGCGGGCGGGATAAAGCGGGTCGCCCTGAGCGCAAGCCAGCAAGCCTGAGCAATCGGTGGCGTAGGTTTCGATGCAGTTGGCGTCGGGGTTGGCGATCAGCGCGCCGCAGTTGGCGCCAGGATGTGCGGCTTGGTAGCAAGCGCACACACGCTCGGCAGCGCGCGCGTTGGGTGGCGCTGCCGCAGCGCTGCTGTCGACCGCCATGCTCATTTCGGGTGCGCTGCCCTTGGCGTCCCAGCTGACGCGCAAGCGCTTGGTCTTGCCGTCCGACCACGTGAACAAAGCTTCCAGAGCCGAGCCCGTGGGGATGGGAGCCACGAGCGTCATTTGACCGTCGCTCACCCAGGCCAAGGCGTCGCCGCCCTGAACGACCTGGAGCGCGGTGCCTTGCGCCGCCTTAGCGCTGCTTGGAAAGCAGCGAATGTACAGCCATTCGCGGTACTTCTTCGTCACCGGGCAACCGCTCGAGCCGTTGACCGCGACCTCCCCGCCGAGCGTGCCCCACACTTCGGGCGGGGGCACGCGTGAGCGCCCGGGGGCCAAGGCCAGGCGAGGTTGACTCAGCGGTGGGCCTTTGCTGGCCACTTCGGCCGCGAGCGCTCGCGCGACGGCGTCGTGACCCTTCGGCGTGAGGTGAATGTCGCCGGGTAGAAACGCGCCCGGCTCCGCGGCGGCAAGCGCTGTGGTTGCGTCGAGCGCGACGCCACCCGCTGCGCGCACGCTTTCGACCAAGTCTTGAATCAGCACGCGAGCAGGCGCGAGATCGACCCGAAGCTTGCCGTGCTTCGGCCACTCGCTGTCCGAGACCATCACGTCGATAGGCAACGCGAGCAGCACGAACTTGGCACCCAGCGCTTCGACCTGTTGCTTGGCGGCCAGCACCGTACGGGTGAGGGGAGAGCTGGCGCGCACGAGTTCTAGCGGCTTAGCCCGCACCACCGCCAACTTGACGCGTTGCTGATCGCGCTCGGACAAGGCCGCCAGAATCTGTTTGCCTTCGTCACTTTCGAGTGCAGCTTGCGCGCGACTACGCAGGTCGGCCTCGAAGCGGTTGCGAAGCTCGACAGCTTGGCGAATGTAGACTGCGGTGGCGTAGATGGGGCGACCCTCTTCGCCGTAGCCCGGCGTGACGATATCGCCCGGGTTGGCGTCGGCCGCGAGGTAAACGGAGCCCACGTCGCTGGCATTCTCGCCCGCACCATAGCTGCCGAGCTTCATCGCCTTCCAGACCAGCGCACGCACTCGCGACTCGGCGAGCCGATAGCCTTCTTGCGCGTAGGTGGCTTCGGTTTCGTAGAGCTGCGCGCGCCGCTCGGTCTCGGCGCGGGCCGCCAGCTGCTCCTGCGAAAGCTGCTCGCCCTGCTGAAACAGATCGCGAAACGTCCCTTCCGAAGGCGTACCGCGCTCGGCGTCTTGCGCCGGCCTCGAGCCGCTGCGATGCCACCACTGCCGCAGCGCGAACACCAGGTGCGAGCGCCGAAACAGCAGCTCACGCCCCGGAAATTGCCGGACCTGGGCTGGCGCGGTCTCGCGCCGCACGGCCCAGCCGTCCCACGCGGCGTGGCGTAAGGTGTTGGAGCGCTCGGCCTCGAAAGCGTCGTTGGCGAAGTTGACGACGTAAACGACGCTGCTCGGCTGGCGTCGTCTGCCCAATTCGTCGATGGCCTTGCGGAACTCCGGCGGGCCCCAAGTCGGTACGCCGGCGTTGTACACGGGCTGCTTGGCCAGCTCGGCATAGCGCGCCGCAAAGGCCTCGTTGGCCGCGACGCCCAAACCGAAGGTTTGCGAGTCGCCCACGAACAAGACTTCGCCCTTTTGCGCGGTAGGCTCTGCGCCTGCGCTGTTGCCTCGAAAGCCGCCAGCGTGAATGGTGACGGACGTCGCAGGGCTACCGCCGAACGCGATGCGGGTGGTGGCACCGGGACGCAGCCGCACGCCGTACGCGGAGTCGGCGTCGTAAACGTTCAAATGTGGAAAGGCTCCGTGATGGCGAAGCCAAAACGCTGCCTCCGCAACCCCCACGCCGCACGCGATGCCCAGCACTATTTGTAGCGCGCGCTTGGCGTGGCGGCGAACGCCACGAACTTCACTCGTGCCCTTTACCATTCGCGTCTACCTCGGTCGTTGCCAGGCTGCGGCGAGCAGCTCAAAAGATCGTATACACGAACGGCGCGACGTAGCTCAAGCCTTCGCTGAGCAACAGCAGCACGCCCGCGAGCAGCAGCACGACCAAGAGCGGGATCATGAAAAAGCGTCGGCGCCGCACCAAATGCTGCAGCAGCTCGAACAACGTGCGCGCCCGCCACGCCGTCCGAACGATGAAGCTCGGCTTCAACCGGGCCTCCGGAACAAGTAGTCCTCGATCACCAAGCCGTCGATGGCGTGCGCGCTCAGAAACGCAAGCGCGTCGGTGGCGTGGGCCACGATGGGCTCGCCTGGGCCGTTGAGTGAAGTGTTCAGCGCAATCGGCATGTCCGTTGCTCGCTCCAACTCTGTTAGCACGGCCGAGAACAGCGGAGCGACGCCCGGCCCGAGCGTTTGTAGGCGCGCTGTGCCGTCCACGTGCGTCACGGCGGCCAGAGCGTCGCGATGCTTGGACCTGACGTCGCACACGCCGGTCATGAACGCCGTCAGATCGCTCGGCGCGTCGCTGAAAAACTCCGCGGCACGCCCGGCCAAAATGGCCGGAGCAAACGGCCGAAACGCCTCGCGTTGCTTGATCACGCGGTTGAGGCGCTCGCGCGTTTCGATGCGGTTCGGCAGCGCCAACAGCGAGCGTTGGCCCAGCGCACGCGGACCCCACTCGAACGCGCCGCTGCACAGGCCCACGATGCCGTCGTCGAGTAGCAGCTCGCACACGCGCGCAGCTGGATCGAAGAGCCGCTCGGCGCTGAGGCCCAGGTGGCCTGCGAGAGCGCGGGCTTCGTCGACCGAGATAGGCTCGCCCAAAGCTGCGTGGGCCAACGCTTGCGGGCGCGGATCTCCAGCTTCGAGCGAGCCCAACAAGGCCGCGCCCAACGCACCCCCGGCGTCGCCCGCCGCCGGTTGGACGAATACGCGCGCAAACCCAGCTTCGCGCGCAAGGCGGCGGTTGGCGACAGCGTTGAGCGCGACGCCGCCCGCCAGGCACAGCGCGTCCGCCCCCGTTTCGCGTTGGGCGCGCCGTGCCAAGCCGAGCAGTGCTTCCTCGGTCACGGTTTGTAGCGTGGCCGCGATGTCGGCGTAGCGGCGGTCCTGTTCGGACGTTGCCAGGTTCCAGGCCACTCCCGGCCGCCTGCGCGGACCCAGCAAGCGCTCGAGCGCCGGCGAAAACCCGAGCTCGCCCCCGGCTTCGTAGCTGAAATAGCGCCCGCTGAGCTCGAAGCTGCCGTCGGCGTGGAGCTTGAGCAACCGCTCGAACAGCTCGCGGTAGTTTGGCCTACCGAACGCGGCCAAGCCCATCACTTTGTGCTCGCCTTCGTTCACCTCGAAGCCCAGGTAAGCCGTGAGCGCCGCGTACAGCAGGCCCAGCGAGTGCGGGTACGTTAGGGCCATCAGCGGTTCGATGCGGTGGCCGGTGCCGCGGTAAAGCGCGGTCGTCACGTCTTCGCCCACGCCATCCACGGTCAAGATGGCGGCGTTGCTGTACGGGCTGACAAAGAATGCGCTCGCGGCGTGCGACAAATGATGTGACACCGGGCGCACACGCGAGCGCGGCACGCCGACCAGCTCGGCCACCTGATCCAGCACCCAGAGCTTGTCACCCAGCTGAGCCTCGAGCGCCCGCGAAAAATGCCGCGCGGACGCTGGATACGAGCGCAATAACCAGGTCAGTACGCGCTCGAGCTTGCGAAATGGGCTCTCGTAGAACACCACGGCGCTCAGCTCGTCGGCGCTGATGCCGCCCAGGCGCAAGCACGCCGCCACGGCACGCCGCGGCAAGTTCGGGTCGTTCTTGATGCGCGACAGCCGTTCTTCCTGAACAGCGGCAATCACGACACCGTCGATCACCAGCGCGGCCGCGGCGTCATGATAGAGGCCAGAAATGCCCAGAATGGCCGCCAATAAATTGCCTACTGCTCGCGCGAAAATCCGCGAGGCTCTCGACCAAGCGCGCGATACATGAGGGCGAACGGGCCGAGCGCGACATACAATAGCAGCATCGTCACCCCATACAGCGCTCGCCCCAGCGTGCGGGCGCGGCGGCGAAGTTCACGCCAGGCTTGCCAACGCACCGCCCAGTTTAGCGCTCGTTGCGCGCCGACGCCGCCTGCTAGCTCTTCGAGCAGCCGAGCCGTGTACGCTTCGTGCTGTCGTTCGTCGTTCACCAGGCTTTCGAACAACAGCGCCAGCGTGTCAGCGCCGCGTCTGCGCAGCAGCCGGGCGTAGGTTTCGAACTCCACGCGCCCGCGCCGCTCGCCGGCGTGCACGAACGCCAAAAAGCGCAGCTCACCCAGCTGTTCGTACAAGCGCTCGCTGCCGGCGGTGGGCCGCGCGAAGCCGGCGGAGCCAGCCCGGCGTGACAGCTCCGCCGCTGCCTCGGCAAACGCGCGCGCGTGGCGCGCTTCATCCAGCGCGTGCCGCAGGTAACGTGCGCGTCGTCGCTCGTCCCCGCAGGCTTGCGCGGCTTGGCGAAGCTCGATTTGACTTTGCTCCTCGGTCCGGGCGAACCCAATCAGCAGCTTGGCGGCACGCCGCTGGCTCCGAAACGCCCACTGCCCTCCCAGCCAGGCCAGCGCGCGCACCCCCGGCGCATCTGCAGGCGTCCGAAGCGCTGGCAAGGCCATGCGCTCGAGCGTACCGCCTGGACCCGAATCGGGGGAGGCGGCGGCCATGTCCCGTCTTTTAACCAAACCAGGCCGACTAAATGCAGCGCCCCGAAAAATAACTAGCCCTGCTTTTGCGAGGTTTGTTGGTGCTCGGGTGGTAATTCGGCAGCACGTGACTTCAGAATCACCCCGCGACGGTCCTAAGCGCGCTAGGGTGCGCGCCTCTCTCTAAGGATACAATCGAATGAGCGAAGGCACAGTTAAGCGCGTCACGGACAAGGGTTTCGGCTTCATCGAGACCGGTTCTGGCAAAGATTTGTTTTTTCACATGTCGGCCTGCGAAGGCGTCCGCTTCGAGGACCTGCAGCCCGGCCAGAAGGTATCGTTCGTTGAAGGCCAGTCCCCCAAGGGACCGCGTGCCGAGAACGTCAAACTTCTCTAATCGTTCGTGTCGAGTAAGCGGCTGATCTCCTCCGAGGTCGGCCGCGCTCAATTTTACGTCCTGCGTCTGCAGCCAGCCGTCGACTTGATCGAGTCGTCGTGCATCCGACGATGGCGCCCGCTACTCCGGGCCAGCCCAGCACCCAGCTGAGCGAGATCGCCGAGACATCGCAGCCGTGACGATCGGCAATCGGTACCAGTCCGGCGCGTAGCGTGAGCGTGAGCGCGTGCCCCCATGTCCCAGCTAGCCGAAGCACTTTCCGAATCGTTGGACGCTCTGGCCGAGCGGCACGTTCGCGACATCTTGACGCACGCGCTGATGCATTCGGATCGCCGCGCCATCGTGGTCGCGGACGACCATTGCGGCTTGGCCTGCACGCTGGCCAGGGCCTACCGGGTTTGCTTGCCGGACGCCTTGCATCTGAGCTTCGACGCCGCCGGGCCAGAGCAGATTTTGCAGGCGTTGGCCGAGCTCCAGGCTGGCGACTTGGTGGTGCTGATTCAGTCGGGCAGCTTCAGGTTTAGTGAGTTTCGCATTCGTGTGGAGCTGTTCAAGCGTGGCTTGAAGGTGATCGAGCACCCGCACCTGCGTCGAATGTTGGAGCCGGAATACGCGACGTACATCGACGCGCTGGCCTACGACCCGGCCTACTACCGACGCGTTGGCGCCGAGCTGAAGCGTCGCATCGACGCGGCTCCCGGAGCCGTCGTCGACAGCGGCGGCGAGCAGCTAGTTTACGGTGCGCCCTTCGAACCCGCCAAGCTCAACGTCGGCGACTACTCGGGGCTGCCGAATATTGGCGGCCAATTTCCAATCGGCGAGGTCTTCACTGAGTCGCGCGACTTGGAAAGTGTAAACGGGCGCGTTCGCATCTTCGTGTTCGGCGACACCGATTTTTCGGTCAATCTGCCGCCCTCGCCCATTACGCTGCAAATCGAGCGGGGCAGGGTGACGAACGTCATCGATTCGACGCCCGCCTTCGATAGCGTCATCGCGCAAATTCAAGCGGACGAAGAGCTGTTGGTGCGCGAGCTGGGCTTTGGCATGAACCGCGCCATGACTCGCGAGCGTCGCGTCAGCGACATTGGGACGTACGAGCGCATGTGCGGCATTCATCTGTCCCTGGGCGCCAAGCATGGCGTCTACGCAAAGCCGGGCTTAAAACGCCGCCACACCCGCTACCACGTCGACATTTTTGCTCAAACCGAGTCCGTGACGCTGGGCGGCGACGTCGTGTTCCGCGACGGCGCTTGGTGCGTCTGAGCGCGCACGGGCTCGGTCGTCAGGTTTTCGGTTTGTAAAGTGGGACCAATGCTGCGACGGCTCGCAGCTTGTCCTTCTTGCTCGGACGCTTGCCCTTGATGCCGCCGTGCGGATCGCGATTTGGCGTCGCAAGCTCCGTGCGCTCGAACCCGGGCAGTTGCTCACGCGCAATGCTCAGCCGATGCCGGCGCTCGATCAGCGCGAAATGAGCGTCGTTGTCGGCGGTAACGAAGCTGACGGCTTCGCCCGCCTCGCCAGCTCGCCCAGTGCGACCAATGCGGTGCAGGTAATCGGTAGCAGAGCGCGGCAAGTCGTAGTTCACGACGGCCGGCAATTGCCGAATATCGAGGCCTCGGGCGGCAACATCGGTGGCGACCAGCACCCTGATTGCCCCGCTTTTCACGGCTTCTAGGGCTCGGCTGCGGGCGCCCTGGCTGAGGTCGGAGTGCAGGGCGGCGGCTGCAATGCCAGCGCGACCCAGTTTGTCGGTCACGTGGTCTGCGCCCAATCGGCTGGCCACGAACACCAACACCGCCGGCCATGCTTGCTGCTCGAGCAGGTGGCGCAAAAGCTGTGTGCGCTTGCCCACGTCGACCTCGATGGCTCGCTGCGTGATCAGCGGCACCTCGCGCGCTTCTGCCTGAACGCGAATGCGCGCCGGCTCGCGCAGCAAGCCTTGCGCCAGCTCCTCTACCGCCGGCGGAAACGTCGCGGACAGCAGCAGCGTTTGGCGTGACCTCGGCAGCAGCTCCAACACGCGGCCCAGCTCGTCGCCAAAGCCTAGTGAAAGTAAGCGGTCGGCTTCGTCGAGCACTAGCGTCTCTACGCGGTCCAGCGCCACAGCGTGCTTCGCCACCAGGTCGAGCAGGCGGCCGGGCGTTGCGACGACGATGTCGGCGCCGCCGCGCAGCGCCATCATTTGCGGATTTTCGGAGACGCCGCCCACCGCGACGCAGGTCTTCAGGCGTTCTGCCAGGCCTTGGCCATACAGCGCGAAAGCGCCCTCGATCTGCACTGCCAGCTCACGCGTGGGCGCCAGGACCAGAACGCGCACGGGGCGCGGCGCGCGACGCGGAGTGCGCGACAAGCGCTCGAGCAGCGGCAGCACGAAGGCGGCGGTCTTGCCCGAGCCCGTCTCGGCCGACGCCCACACGTCGCCGCCGCGAAGTACGGCCGGTATCACCTCGGACTGCACGGCCGTGGGAGCCGTGTGGCCCAGCTTGGCGATGGCGTCGACGAGTGGTGGCGACAGACCCAGGGACGCGAACGGCATGCTGCCAAGGCAGTAGCACGGCCGGTCAGTGCTGGAAGGTTGTCGGGATGCCACAACGCAGTTCGAGCGCGGCCTAATCCCGGAAGCTCCCGTGTCGTCCCTCGGTCGCGACGAGCCGATCGAAGTGCTCGCGCCGTTCGCGCCGTTCGCGCGTTCGCGCGTTCGCGCCGTTCGCGCCGTTCGCGCCGTTCGCCCACCCATGCGCCGCAAGGCCCTCTCGCCTCGTCAGAATGACTTGGCATGCCAAGTGATGCTGGAATCGGCCGGCGGCGGGCTCCCAACCGTTCGTATTCACTACTGAAATCGACAAGCTCTTTCGCCTCGTCGGAATGACTTTGCATGACTGCATGACAAGTCATTCTTGCGGTGCGAGGGGGCGCTCCGGCGCGAATGGTCGAAAGGGAACCGGGCCATCAGATGATGAATCTTCAGGCGCAGCTTGCCTTGCAGAAACTCGTGGCGGTCGGGGCCGAGCGAGCCGGTTGTTGCGGGTATACTGAAGGTTCGGGGAAGCGTGCTCCCTAACCTCATGAAACCCATGCCTCACGCTTCGCAGTTACTGTTCGGCTGCTGGCTCCTCATCGCTTGCGGGGAGGCGAATGGTGGCTCGCCGAGTAGGGGTAATACAACGCTACCCCAGGCTGGTACTGGAGGAGCGAGCGCTGGCGTGGCTGGCGGCGCCGAACCCAGCGCCGGCAGCAGCAGCGCCGGTGGCCGAACCGACTTGGGCGGCAACGCCGGAACGGGCGGCAATTCCGAGCCGACGCTTGGCGGGTCGCCTTCGGGTGGCGGCGCCGGGCAACTCGGAGGAAACGCAGGTGCGGGGGGCGAGACGCGCGTTTCGGACCCCATCGACTTTTCGTATTGGTTGCTGCAACTACCCACCGGCACTGGGACAAAGCCCGATCAAATTTCCTCGGCCAAGCTCTTGGCAGGCTACTCCGACGCCTATTTCTACAAGGGCGACGACGGCGGGCAAATGTTCATGGAGCCCGCGCAGGGCATCACCACCTCCGGCTCGAAGCGCTGCCGCACCGAATTGCGCGAGCAAAAATTGGAAGGTGGCGGTGCTGCCTGGCCATCGGCAGGCACTCACAGCATGACGGTGGAGGGCAAGGTGGTGAAGCTGGGTGGCGGCAGCATTGCCGTCGGTCAACTCTTCAACGGCACCGACTCGATTCCGCTGTGTGAGCTGCTGTACACGAACAGCGGCAAGTTCTCGTTGCTGTACGAGGAAGCCAAGGGCGGCGGCTCGTTCACGGACTTGAAGACGGCGGTCGACTTGAACACCCCCTACATCTTCGCGCTGGCCCTCACCGACGGCCAGCTGAGCGTGAGTATCAACGGCAAGCAGGTCTACACCCACACGCCGAGCGCGAGCATTTTAGACAATCAGTTCTATTTCAAGGTCGGCAACTACGACCAAAGCACCTCTGCCGGTACCCCGACCACCACCCCTCACTCCATCGTCGAGGTTTACAAGGTGGATTTGGTGCACCAATAGTCCAAGACGTTGGTTGCAACTGGCACCTACGCTCGGGTACTCGCGTACTCGCGTACTCGCGCCGAGCGGAAGCTGACAGGTTAGTAGTCACTTCTGGGGGGCGCGGTCGAATCAAGGTGTTAGGGTGCGCGCCGGATGTCATCGAACGACCCATCTGAGCCGAAAAAACAGCTAGAAAGTCCGGCCCCGCGAGCCACGCCGGCGCCGAGCCCGAGTCGCCCGGCTCCTCCTTCGGAACGCCGGGCCGCGTCCATGCCGCCGCCTCCTCCGCGTCGCTTGAAGCCTTCGGGTCCTCCGCCTCCTCCGCCGCGGTTGCCGCCCGGTCAGCGGCTCGCGGGCGTTTTTTCGGTGCCGCCGCCAGCCCCAACGGTCGCGCCTCCTGCTTCGGTCGCGCCAGCTGCCGTCGCGCCAGCCGCCGCAGTGTCACTCCCCGTAGTTGCGCGAGCCGCCGAGTCACCCCCGGCAGTTGCTCCCGCTCCCGCTCCCGCTCCC
>JAYUYU010000673.1:0-10655 GCA_043752365.1 Myxococcales bacterium
CCGGCCGAGCTAGCGCGTGTCGGCTTAGCCGTTGAGCTGATTTGTCGTCCGGCTCTCGTCGCAGTCGTCTTGCCCGAGATCGAGCCGCGAGATAACTGGAAGAACCTGTCGCTTCTCGAATACCGAAGTAGCTCTGTCTATCGCTGGGAAGTCGAGGCGCACTTGCTCAAGCACGGCCTGCACCCGAAGGTCATGGCCGAGCTAGACGACGCTTTCTTGATGCTGGAAGCCGTGCAGAGGGGCGGCTTCGTCGCCTTCGTGCCGCAAAGCATTGCACGAGCCGCAATCCGCGAAAAGCGTGTGAAAGCGGTGGCTACCTTCGTGCCGGACAGCGCTGGCATCTACGCAGTTTATCCGGAGGGTGACAGTCTCGAGCTCGCCCGCACGGCCGTTGAACGGCTGATCGTCGGTGCGCGTTCGGGTTTGGACGACCCGTAGACCAAGCCAAAGCCGCATGAAACACCGCGGCTTCGAAATCGGAGCTTAAGCCGTTAGCGAGCGTGCCGTTGGTAGCCCTTAGGCTGCACACCGGTGCGCCACGTAAACCAGAGGAGCTGACTTGATTTCGAGACTTCGCCTTGCGTCCATCGCACTCGCCTCGTGCTCGTGGCTGTTCACGGCTTGCAGTAACGCTGACACGAAGGGCGACGACCCCACCGGAGGCACGGCTGGGACGCAGCCGACTGATGCGAGCACCGCTGGAACGGGCGGGCGGAACAGCGCCACCAGCGGCGGCCGGAATAGCGCCAACAACGGCGGTCGGAATAGCGCCAACAACGGCGGCGAGACCACCGGCCAAGCCGGAACCACCGGGCAGGCATCGGGCAAAGGCGTCGTGAGACTGAATCTGAGGGCAAAGTGAGGAGCATCGTGGACAGAACCCCCAATCGCTTGGCTCTCGGTTTGGCGGGCGCGCTTTTGAGCTCGGCATCGCTTGCTTCGGCATTGACGGGTGAGGTGAGCTTCACGCCAACTGGCCTCGAGCTCTCCGTCATGCGCATCGTGCTCTCGCAAACCGACGCAAACGGCACGCCCCTGGCGCAAGCCGTGCTCTACACGTGCCCGCACGCGACCGAGGAGGAGTGCCTGGTCGATGTGACCGATCAAAGCGCGCTCGACGCTCTCGCCGCCGCGGCAGGAGATGCCGAGGTAAACATCGGCACTTACGACACGGTCTCGCTCGAGATGTGCGCGCCCGGCAAACCGGGCGGTACGCCCGCCCCAGGCTACGTGCGTGGCTCGTTCACGGTCGAGAGCGAAAGCAAAACGTATGCAACGACCGCAGACGCCGACAGTCCGCTGGGGCTGAAAGAAGTTGCAGCGGATGACGCTACGGGCGGCGAATTTACGGCCATCGGCAACTGGGCCTGCAGCACGAAAAGCGTGCACTTAAGCAGCGCCGTAGAGGTGACCGAAACTACGCCCGTTGACCTGACAGTCGTAGTCGACGCGTCGTTGATCGCGTTCTCGACCCCCAATGTGTCGGGGGGTATGGGCGGTTGCCGCGGTCTTGCGAACGGGCAGGCGCGCGGAATTTGTGTCTCTTATCCGTCGGTGGTGCCGCTCATTGGCGAAAGCGAGCCCGCGCTCGATCGCTTCATCGTCGCGCACCATCGCACGGACGCAGCGGCTATCGACGACAGCAAAGCGAACGCCTACGTGGTCGTCTTGAGCGACAGCGCGGGCACGGCCCTGACTGCCTTCGTGCGCCCCTATTACAGCGAGACCTCAGCCCAAGCCTCGTCACAGATGTCGTACGATATGCTGTACGGCGGCCCGGCCTATTTTGGCGAGACTGTCGTTAGCAGCGTTGTAGCAACTGCAGACGGCGGCATCAGCTTCGCCACTGGCGGAAGCCTCGATGGCAACTCCGCAATCTTCGAAAACTTTACGCCGAACAACCATACAGGCGTGCTCAGCACGCGCGACAGCGGTACCTGGCAATACCACGCGCTCGCCATTCTCCCCTGAATCGGCGGCGCCCCTACGCCAGTGTGGGCCACAAACGACGTCGTATGCGGCGCTTGCGCCTCGCCCTGGCGCCCGCGCGCACCTTCACTTTTTGCCGGGCGGGAAAGCCTCGAAATGCAGTGCCAGTGAGGCCATGAACGTGCGGGGCGCGCCTGCCGCAAAGTGGTCTTCGGCGAGCTGTGACGCCGGAGCGTCAGGCCCCTGGAAGTTCGAAGCGTAGTGCAATTCGGCCTCGTGGTAGCGAGCGTCGAACAGGTTCGTGACGTCTAGGCCGGCTTCTAGGCTGCGGTAGCGCAGCTTCAATGCCACGTCCGTCGTGAGCACTTGGTCGCCCTGCTCGTTGAGCGGCAGGGGACGTGGCCCGACAAAGGTGGTCCCCAATGCTGCCGTCCATTGAAAGCGCTGCGCACCGAGTTGAAGAGGTCGGCGGAGCGAGGCATCGAACCTCACTACCCAGCGCGGGATGTAAGGCAAGCGTGTGCTGCCGACCTCGAAGACACCCGCGCCAGCCGGCTGCACGTAGGCTTCGGCATAGGTGACGTTGGCGGCCGTGTCGAGTCCGAATGGATGGGTGAAACGGCCAGCGACGAGCGCGCCGAGCCGCGTAGAACCACCAACGAGCACGTTGCGACCGAGCGTCTCCTCGAACAAGAGGTCGCGGTCGACGTGGGTGAAGAAGCCGACCGCGCGCGCCTCGAATTTCGGCACGGCCGGAGCGTCGCGCCGCACGATCACGCCGAGGTCGAGCGCCTGCACCCTCGCGAACGGTGCGAACTCGCCGTCGGAGAGGGCCTGAGCGTCGCTCGAGCGCGTTCCCACGCCATAGCTCGAAAGAAGGCTCACGCCGCGGCCAAGCAAGCCCTCCACGGACAGCCGGGGTTGTACGGCAAATCCAAACGCCTCGGCGTGGTCGGTCCCCAGTCGAACCCCTTGCCGATCCAGGGTTGGCCGCGTGCGGTCTGCTACGGCGAACGCAAAGGTGTCGAGGCGAATTCCGGCACGCACCACCAGCGGCGCCCACGGGCGGGCGCGCACCGCCACGAACGTTCCAAGGTTCGTGATGCGTATTCGGTTGTCGAAGTCTTGCTTGTACGGCTCGCCGCCAAGCCGGCGGAGGCGCCGTTGCGCCGAGGTGCCGTCGTCATAGCGTAGTAAATAGCCGAGCTCGAGCTCCTGGCGACGCCCGTACCAATCGTCGCTCAGCTCGTAGCTTCCGCGGCTGCCCACAGTGGTCGCGTTGTAAAGTTGCTCGACGCCGTCGCCGCGCTGCGCGTCTCCAGTTGCCTGAAAGTCGGTGACGAACCCAGTGTAGTTTTCGCGAAGCCGAAGCTGTCGCAAGGCCCCGAAGAGCTGCAGCCGTTGCACGACGTGGGAGCTGCGCTTCACGAGCGCTGCAGACAGACCATGCCTCGACACACCCCCACCTTGATTCGGATCGTAGTAGCAAAAGAACTGCGCTTCTGCGTCGGAAGGGCAGCGCGTCAGGCTCCGCGCCTCGAAGTCGTCGCGCCTGATTATTCCGGCGCTGTCGAAGGTCCCGGCATAGCTCGTTGCGGCAACCTCTAGACTGGCACCCTCGCCCATGCGGTGCTCGTAACCAGCCATCAAGCGGGCCGCGCGGTGTGCTCTGTTGGGCCCAAACCCCGAGCTTTGCTCCACCTGTGCCCCGACGTAGGTGTTTTCGGTTTCGCCATCGGGTCCCCACAGGAGCGTCAGCCGCTGCGTGTCGAACGACCCATACTCTGCTTTGGCGTGCACGCCGCGCTCTTCGAGGCCCAAGTCGAAAGCGGCGCTGCCTGCCACGGCGAAGTCCCCCTGCTTCACGTCGAAAGGTCCTTCTACGACGCGCAGCTCGGACACGAGCTCGGGGATGATGGGGTGCAAGTCGGCAAAGCCGTGCCCATGCGAATTGGACACCTCGTTCAGCGGAACGCCGTCGAGCGTGAACTCGATATCTTGTCCTTCTCCCGCGTCGAACCCCCGCAAGAAGACTGCCGTCGGGTGCAGCGCCCCGCCGTGGTTGGAAAGTGCGAAGCCGGGCGCGAGTGTGAGCAGCTGTTGTGCAGAGCGTCGGGGAACGTCGCGCAATTGCCCAGGTCGGATCGAAAAATCGCTGGCGCTGGCGGGCCGCCTGGACGTGCGTTGCCCGATGACACGCACCTCGGCGGGTCGCTCGCCGGCGACTGGCTGTGGGCGGCCATTTGTGTCCGCGGGAGCCCTTGCAGGTGCCGCGGCAGGTACTGGGGCGACGGCAGTCGGCGCGGACGCTTCCGGCAACGGGCTTTCGGCGGGTGGTGACGGAGTGACGAAGCGCACCACCGCCCTGATCTTGGCGGCCACTGGAACGCCGTCGCGCAGAGCGGGCGCGAACAGCCAACGGCGCGCATTCTCTATTGCCTGGGCGTCGAACTCGGGCGTAACGCTCGCTTCCACGACGACACCGGAAACCGAGCCGTCCGCTGCGACCTCCAGCACCACAGGCACGATCACATCGTGCAGATCGGCCTTCCCTTCAGGCCATTCTGCCGCGGGTTGGTCCTTCAATACCGGAGCGCTCACCGCCTGAGCCGCAGCCTCAACCGGTGAGAAAAGCGCGATGCCGCTGGCGAAGAGGCCGACGATGAGTCTCCTTTTCATGGCGTGGAAGCGGGGTGGCTTGCCCCAGTATTTCTGCGGGCGCAAGGCCTAGAGCATTCCTGCAATTAGGTTGCAGAAAGGCAGAAGCAGTGCTACCAAAGGCCCATGAAACGGCTGGATGTCGCGCTCGGAACGGGTCTGATCGCGCTCGCAATGGGCGGGCTACCCGCCTGCAGCGCGAAGAGCGGAACCGGAGGCGAAGCCATCCGTTTCGAGCTGCTGATTGCCTCTGCAACCGAGGAAAATGAGAGCGTAGGCAGCTTCACGACCAGCACTGGTTTTCGGGTGACACTGTCCGAAGCGTTCGTCCTGCTGGGCCCCATTTACGTGTATGAAAACCCGCCGCCGGTGGCCGCCGCCGCCCCCTCGCGATCCTGGGGGGGCAGGGCTTGGGACCTGCTGGTGCCAAGCGCTCACGCACACCCTGGTGACCAACATTTCGCGGGTGGCACGGTCAAGGGAGAGTTCATCGGGCAGGTGGTGTTCGACGGCCTGTCCGCCGAGCCTCTGTCACTTGGATTCGTTGATGGTATCGCGGGCGCCGCTCGTAGCTTTTCGGTGGAGCTCAATCCGCCGAGCGCGGACGAGGCCGTGGCGCTGCTTGGTCCAAACCACGCCTACGTCGCAGGGGTGGCCGAGAAGGACGGGATGACCTACGAGTTCGAGGGAGGTTTGGCGATCGAAAACATGGGTACGCTTCGCAAGGTGGAGGGTATCCCGTTGGAAGCCGAGCTTCAGGAGGGAACCCAACTCACCATCCAACTGCACCTCCGCAGCTGGCTGGGTGATGCCGATTTTTCGCGCCTTGACGAGCTGGCCGATAGCGGGCGGCTGCTGATCTCGCCGACGAGCCAAGTGCGCACCGCCTGGTTCATCGGCGCGCGCAGCTTCAGTGCTTTCTCCGCCTTCGCGGAGTGAACGAAACGGCCGGCGCCTTCGGGCGTACCGGTAGGTGAGGACAATGAGATGAAACGGCAAGCAAAGTTCAGTCTTGGATGCGTCCTAACGGCAGTAGCGGCGCTTGGTAGTTTTGGTTGTTCTGGTGACGGAGACGAAACTGCAGCGGGCAGCGGTTCGCTCACCATCACCATCACGGGTGAGGACGGCGCCAAGGATGGCTTCCCGTTCGAGGAAGACGGCGAGAGTATCGCGTTCGCCGACGATTGGACGGTCAAGTTCTCAAAGCTCATCGTTGCCGTCGGCAACATCGAGCTAGCCGGCGACGACGGCAAAGTGGCGGTCGCTTCCGACGAGCGTTTCATCGTCGACCTGCACAAGAGTGACGGCGAGCTGGCAACGTTCGACAAGCTAGGTGCGCGCCGCTGGGAAAAGTTCAGCTATGAGATTCTCGCGGCAAGCGAAGGTATGACCAATGTGAACGGCGTTGCCGCGGCCGACATCACCGCCATGGTCGACGGCGGCTTCAACTACTGGCTGGCCGGCACTGCCGAAAAGGGCGACGCCGCGTACACCTTCGCGTGGGGCCTCAAGAACCCGACGCTCAACGCCAATTGTACGAATGGTAGTGATGATAGCGCGGGCTTGGTCATCACCGACAACGCGACTACCGACGGCGAGATGACCTTCCACGTGGACCACGTATTTTGGTCGACGTTGGGCACGGAAGACGCGCAGCTTCGCTTCGACGCTATCGCCGCGGCGGGTCGTGACGACATGGACATCAGCTGGGAAGACCTGCAAGGCCAAAAGCTGGCCGATCTCGTCGGCCTCGATGGGGAACCACTCGTCGACGAAGCGGGCAAACCGATCGTCTACAACCCCGGCAGCATCAGGCTGGCGTCGCAAGACCTCGCATCGTTCATCCTCGCGTCGAGCTCGTCGCTGGCTCACCTCAACGGCGAGGGACTGTGCACGCTTTCCGCGCTCAAGTGAGCGCGTGAAAGCAGGACCCTAGCAGCGCACTCTCACCGTGGATCGAGCGGTTGGCGTGCGGCCTGGGGGCTGTGTGGGGACAAGTGCTAAAACGGCCAGTCGAGAAAATACGGCTACGTGTTGGTGCGACATTTGGTTATGCAATTAAGTTGCAATAGTGAACCGATCGCGATAGAAGCCGCGGCGAAGACTTGCAGCCTGAAAGCAATCCAACGACGTGGCCGTGAGCCCGATTACGTAGACGCAATACAATTGCGTTACCTGGCTAGCGCTGCGGCCATCAAGCGTTCACGCAGTCTGCGCAGCGGCCGCGCAGTTGCACCTCAGCGACTTGGCTCTTGGCCGCCTCGCCATGCAGCTTGACGGTTCCGGCGGCTAGACACCGCACATTGCCGCATTCAGAGCAAACCAAGTGCGGATGGTGAGCATGATCCGAGGTCGTCGTCCGAGGCAGCTCATAACGCCAGACTTGGTCACCGAGCTGCGCACGCACGATAACGCCGGCTTCGGCGAGCGTCAGTAAGTTGCGATAGATGGTAGCTCGGTCCATCCCACTCTTCGCCATCCGCTCGTTGAGCTCTGGGTGGCTGATCGGTGACGTTACGCGCACCAGCTCTTGGAGGAGCTCCACGCGCTGCTCGGTCACGCGCAGGCCCCGGGACGTGAGAAGCTCGCGGAATTCCCCGTCACGTTGAACGGCTGATTTGGCCTTCATGAGTAGCCAGAATCCCTCGGCTGGGAGGGGCGCGCAACCCTTGCTTGGGCTCGCGCCGAGGATTCTTCAGTAAAGCGCCCGAAAAGCTGAGGTGCTCCGAGCCCGGATGCAACGGGGTTGCATTTATCTTGACCGAATAGTCGCTACGGGCAAGGGTCTGGCCGCTTACCGTGCGAAAACAGGACTCAGCTCATCGGCGCAAGGCGGCGTTGCCGCCTCGACGCCTTTGGCAGCTTCTGATCGCTGCGTGTTCCGATGGCAGACGTGCTGGATGTCGGCGGCTTCGATCTGGCGCGCGACGTGGCGCAAAAACCAGCCTTCCTGTCGCTTCGTCTTTCAGGGCGTTCACATGCTGCTCGATGGCCGCGAAGACCGCCCGTGGGGCGCCGAAAAGCGCTCGAGCGATCTCATCTTCATTGGACGAAAACTCGACCGCGCCGCGCTAACGCAAGCTTTCGAGCGGTGCGCCGTTCGATAAGTGGGCAACTCCCACCTCCCAGGGAATCCGGGTACGTGAGCCGGCGAGTGGCCCTTATCCGGCGCCAAGCGTGGCGGTTTCCCGGCCATGCATCAGGTCATCTACTCGAGCGCCGCCGTCGCGCCGTTCAGCGAGGCTGCCCTCACTGAGCTGCTCGCCGGGGCGCGACTCAACAACGGCCGGCTCGGAGTGACAGGCATGCTGCTCTATCACGAAGGCTCGTTTCTTCAGGCTTTGGAGGGCGAGGAGAACGTGCTGGACAAGTTGTACGAGAAAGTTGGGGCTGACAAGCGTCATCATCGCGTTGTCGCTTTGCTCCGCCGCCAGATCGACGAACGGCACTTCGAGGCTTGGGGTATGGGCTTCGCGTCGGCCAAGGCGCTGCCCCAAAATATGCCAGGCTTTTCCGATTACCTTCGGCTGCGTGGTGATCCGGTTGAAAGCGCCAACGCAGCAGGCCGCTTGCTAGCGGCCTTCCGTGACGGACGCTTCCGCAGCTATGTACAAATTTGAGGTGCTTGGCGCGAGCGCGTCGGCCAGCGCTCGTAGCCCGCAGCGTTGAGGCGCACTCCGCTAGGGGTACCCTAGCCCATTAAGTAGCCTTCGGGGACCGGCAGCCCCAGGGCATCGCTTCTAGGCGTTAGACCGCGAGCCCTGGTAGCGCGCCGCTCAGGCAGAAGTCGGGGTCGCCAAAGGTCTTTTCGTCGGTAAGGCCCATGGCGTGTACCAAGCTGAGGAGTAGGCGGTTGTGCGCCTCACCGGGGAAATCCAAAAATTGGTTGGTCTTGAAATAGCCAGCCACGTTGCCGCCCAGCACCCAAGGTGTCTCCTTGATGGAGTGCGAGCCCCCTTTGCCGAGCTCGTTGAACCAGACGACCAGCGTGTTGTCGAGCATGGTGCCCGCGCCTTCGGGGACGCTGGCCAAGCGATCCATGAGCGCCTTCATTTGGCCGGCATACCAGCGGTGCATTTGCACCAGGCCGTCGCGCGATGAGGGCGTGTCTTCGTCGTGCGCGAACGAATGGATGCCCTCGGTTTCGTCTTTGCCCGTCACATAGGCGGGGTTGTTTTTGAATGCGTCGCCCAACCAAGTAAAGCGATGGTTGGCGCCGGCCCGACCGAACTGAATGGTCGCGCCCCGGATCAAGTCGCACGCCATCGCGTCGACGACGAGGTCCATCGCCAGCGAGCCGAGCGCCGGGATGTTGTCGTTGCCGTAAACGTCGAGGTGCGCGCCGACCGAAGTCTTCTTGCACGAGTCCAGCGCGCTTGCGCCAGGTTTGCCCCCAAGGCCTTTTTCCAGCTCGCGCAGGCCCGTCAGGTGTGCATCGAGCTTGGCCTGCTCGCTTGCCCCGAGGTTCTTCTTCAGCCCTGCGAGGTCGCTGCGTACCAAATCGATGACGCTCTGCCGATCCGCATTCTTGAGCACCAGCGATGGATCGACAATCGTGCCTTTCGGAGTAAAGGTGCCGAACAAGTCCTGGAATACCGCGTACGGGTCGTTGTTGGGTTTGAGTGGCTGCTGCGGCCCCGCGTACGAAGTGCTGCAGATGTTGTCGGTGTATTGGTCGACCTGTAGGCCCAACTGTACGGTGCGGTAGTCGAGCCGCTTAGCCACGAATTGATCCACCGACGGCCCCGAGGCCAGCACATCGTCTTTACCCGCTCCGACCGAGACGGTGGGAGTGCCGGTAAGCGAGGTGCCAATGCCGCCCTCGTGACTGGCACCTTTGATGCCCTTCTCGAGCTCGGCCTTGTAGTCCAAGCCGCCGACGACCAGCAGCCGCTCGCGGTGCGCGCTGAGCGGTTCCAAAATATCCGAAAGCACGAGGCCGTTGGGCCCCATACTGGGCTTCCAGCGCTCGTAGGCAGTGCCGTTGGACGAGTACAAGAAGATCATCCGCTTGGGAGGCGCCGCCTCCGCGCCTCGTGCCAGCAAGGGCACGAACGGAGCTAGCGAGAGCCCGAGAGCGGTGCCGCCGAGCAACTGACGACGCGAAAGCCGACTGACACGGGGAAAAAGCGGGCTCACTGAACCACCTTCCGTAGACGGAATGCATCACTCTTGACGATGCCGAACAGCAAGGCGCGCAAGTCGAGTTGAGCGCTGGCCAAGGCGGCGCCGGCCTGGCGAATGCTACATGCGTCCTCTTCGACCTTGGGGCGCCCCACCGCATAGCGAACGAATTGCTCAGCCAGGCAGTCGCGCACCTGGCTGCTCTGCGCAAGACCCTTGGCGAGCTCGGCCACGCCGTCGTACTTGCCGGCAGCATCGCCACTCGTCACGACCTCCCCCGTTGCATCGACGGGCAAGTTGCCATCTTGCTCGGTGTAGCGGCCGACGGCGTCGTAGTGTTGAAAGATGAAGCCGATTGGATCCATCAGCTGGTGGCAACCGCTGCAGCTGGGATTGGAGCGGTGCGACTCGAGCCAGACTTTGGTCGATACGTTGGGGTCACGCACCGGCGGGTCGGTGTTCACTTCAGGGGGCGGAGGCTGTAGTGGTTCACACAAAATGTTGGTGCGCACCAGCTTGCCGCGCAGAATTGGCGACGTTTCCGAGGGGTGCGACGTGACGGTCAAGAACGCTCCGAGGGTCAGCAGCCCGCCGCGATGCTGGCCCGAAACGTCGACGCGTGCGAATGGCTGGCTGGGCGCGCTTGCTCCGTAGAACGTTGCCAAAGTCGAGTCCACGAAGCTGAAGTTTCCGCCGAAGAAGGCCGTCAAAGAGCGTTCTTCGCCTCGAAACGCCGCCTCCGCGAAGCGCAGGCTTTCTTCGAACATGGAGCTTCTCAGCTGCTCGGTGAATTCGGGAAAGCGTTGCGTGTTCTTGTCCAGCGTGAGCAAAGAGTCGAGACCCAACCATTGTCGGAAAAAGCTGCGCACGCCCGCACGTGAACGCTCGTCGGCGAATAGTCGCTCGGCGTGGCGGCCGACGCCCTCGACGGTATCCAGCTCACC
>JAYUYU010000674.1:0-10638 GCA_043752365.1 Myxococcales bacterium
GCAACGACGAGCGGATCAGCAAGGCGGGCTTGACGGTGATGCGGGCCGCCGGGCTACAAATCGACTCGTTTGGCGAAAACAACGAGTTTGCGGAGCCGCGGACGACGGAGACCTTCACGGCGCTCGAAACCTGATCGCGACGAAGAGCCCTGATCCCTTCGCTGCGCCCTGCCGAGCATGACCTGCGCTTTACCCGACTCGCGCGTGAGTCCGCTGCATTCGCTCACGCGCTCGCAGCGCCGCTTGACGTGGGAGTTCGAGTCAATCATCGTTGGTCGCACGATGGCGATTGCTGGGAGAGGCCAAGAGAGTTCGACGGAGCAAGGCGAACTAGCGCTGCCCGTCGTGCTGTCACCCCCGAAGGACGAGCTACTCGAGCTGGCGCGCGCTGCGGCGACCGGGCACGAGGGCGCCGCTCGAACTTTGATGACGACGGTCGCAGGCTCCATGCTGCGGACCGTGCGCAAGGTGTTGGGCGCGCAGCACCCGGATGTGGACGACGTGATGCAGGACGCGGTGATCGCGTTCATTTCTGCGCTAGCTGAGTTTCGCGGCGATTGCTACGTGAAGCATTATGCCAATCGCATCGCGGTCTTGACTGCGATGGCGGCGCGGCGGCGCTTGCGCTCCAAGGATCGCCTTAGCGCGCCCAATGTTGCGCTAAGCGAGCTGGAAGACCGTGGCGATGTGTCGCCCCTTGGCCGCGCGCTCGCTGCGCGGCGCCGCGACCTCCTGCGGCAGCTTTTGGACGATATGCCGGAACCGATCGCCGAGGCTCTCGCGCTGCGTTTCATGCTGGGCTATTCGGTCGAGGAGATTGCCGTGGCCGCGGATGTGCCAACGAATACCGTCTGGAGCCGCCTGCGCCTCGGCAAGCAGCGCCTGCGCAAGGTCCTTACGGATGAGCGGCTCTTGGACGAGCTGGGGGCACTCGAATGAGTGCGCTCGAATGTCGAAGCGAGCTGATGACCCGTTGGCGCCGGGGCATGTGCTCACCCGGTGAGGTCGCAGAAGCGCAGCGGCATCTGAGGGGATGCTCCGAGTGTCGAGTCAGCCATCTGCTCGACGTGGATTTCGAGGACGAGGGTGCGCTCCAGCCAGCAGATGATGAACGCATCGGCCGCTACGCTGCGCTTGCGGCGGCGACTGCGGGCCGGCAGGCTAAGCGGGCGTTGCCAAAAACGGCGCTGCCACGCACTCGGCGAAGCCCGCTTTACTTGGCGCTGGCAGCCGCACTTCTGCTCGTGGGCGTGGCGGGAGCGGCTCTTTGGGGTCGCCAGGTGCGCGTACTCCCGCCTAGCCGGGCGGGGCTGGTCTCAGCTAGGCCCGGTGTGGTCTCAGCTAGCCCTAGTATGGTCTCGGGAGCGCAAAGCGAAGCGCCGCGCGTCTCCGCGGTGCCGGCGGCAGAAGCCGTCCCGATGGAGGAAGCGGCTGGCGAGGCTCGGCGTGGCGGCCAGGCGCTCGGCCATAGCGCGGCCCTTTCCCCTTCCACCGAAGCGGTCGAATCCGCTGCAATGCTGTTCGAAAAAGCGAATGGCGCCCGGCGAGCAGGAGACGCGGCGAGCGCCGTGGTGCTCTATCGGCGACTGCAGCGCGGGTTTCCGGGCTCGGCGGAGACCCGTCTATCCCGAGTTTCCACCGGGCGCTTGTTGCTCGACGCCGGCGCGCATGCGGAAGCGCTCGAGCAATTTGACGCCTATTTGAGGCCTTCTGGGGGTGAGCTGAGGCTCGAGGCGCTTGCGGGGCGCGCCAAGGCCTTGGGCTTGCTCGGTCGGGTAAGCGACGAGCGGGCCGCTCTGCGACGTCTGGTGGGCGAATACCCCGGTTCCGTTCAGGCGCAGCGAGCCCAGACGCGGCTCGACTCTTTGCGCTAGAAGCGTTTCGGATGCGTCTTGGCACCTTCGTGCTCTGCCTGCTGGCGTGGTCGCGCGCGTCGCTTGCGTTAGCCGCACCTCCGCCCCCGCCGGGTCAGGCGGTCGGACCGCCGCAGGTGCTGATCGTCGTTATCGGTCCCGAGCCACAGCTGTCGCTGGTTCGCGCTGCGCTCGGTCCGCTGGCCCTGCGTGGCGCCGAGATCCGCTGGCGCTCGGCCAAACGCGTTGGAGCCGACGACGTGCTCGACGCTCCAGAGCGCGCAGAGTCGCGTTGCTTCATCGATCTCTCGGCTCTCCCGAAGGCGCGCCTTTATCTCGCTGACGCGAGGGCTGAACGCTTCCTGGTGCGAGAGCTCGAGCTCGCGCGTGGACTCGACGAGCTCGGAAAAGAGGCCTTGGCGCAAGTTGTCGAGTCATCAATCGAGACCCTGCTCGAAGAGCGAGAGTTGACCTTGAGCCGGGCTCAGCTGAGGTCGTTGTTGGCGCCAGCTCCGAGTCCGGTCTCCAACACCAAGGTGCGGGGGGGGTCCCAGAGCGAAGCCGCCGTGAGTCTGGGTTGGGGCGCGCTCTACGGTGTGCGATTGCTCTCGACAAAGAGCGTGACTCACGGTCCCGCTCTTGCCCTGCGGGTCCAGCTTCCTTGGCGTGCGGTGGAGCTTTCGGGCTGGACGACGGTTCAATACCTGTTGACACAAGAGCTGTCTGCTCCCACGGCGGCGCTGGATCTGACTACCGTTGCGGTGCGCTCGGGTGTCGGCATGAGTGGGAGAGTCGGCAGCCTCTGGCTCGGAGCTCGGCTGGGCATTGGTCTGGATCTTGACCGGCTCAACCCGCGCGAAACCGGCGCCGCCGCACTCGAGCTCACGCAAGCTCGATGGGTTCACACCAGTGTGGCAACCGGCGCACTGGACACCCGTCTGCAAATCGCCGGGTCTCTCGGGATCGCTTTCAGCGCTCTCGCAGACGCGGACTTCCGGCCCCGCCACTACGACCTAGAGGTGGAGGGCGAGGCGCGCGCCGTCATCGAGCCCTTGCCGGTGCGTCCCGGCGCCATGCTCGGACTGGTAGGCACTTTCTAGTTCCGCGACGCAGGCGGTGTTCGACGACGTGCGAGTGACCGTGCCTCAGTAGCCGCACGCCCACTCACCTCCACGTGGCGAGCCAGGTGCAACCGGTCAGGCCAGCAGGGGCTCGTACTGGCCAGGCTGCATGGTCTGTGCAGCGCTGTCGGCGGTTCCGAATCGCTCGAGCGTAACACCAGCCGCGTTGGCTAGGGTGGTCAACAGCCGGTTGTGAGGTGCGACGTCGGTATTGCCAGGTTCAGCCAGCTTGACGTACTCGGCCTGTTTCAAGTACCCGCCTGCGGACCCAGCAATGACGAATGGCAAGTCCATGTAGCTGTGCAGCCTGCCGTTGGCGAGCTCGTTGGCGTAGAGGATCGCGCTATTGTCTAGAACCGATTTGCCGTTCTCCTCCGTGTAACTATCGAGCCTGGCCAGCAAGCGGGCGTACTTGCTCATGTGCCAACGATCGATGTCCGCTAGCATGCCTTCGTAGCCTGCCACCGGATCCTCGCAGCCGCCGTCGCAAGTGGTGCCGTGAGAGAGCTTGTGATGGCCGTACTCGTGGTTCATGCCGTCCCACCCGAACGTGGGACCGCCCGAACCGCGATCGAAATGGAAGGTGGCCACCCGGGTGTAGTCGCAAGCAAGTCCGAGCGCGAAGATATCCAGTTGAAGGTCCGTCAGCTTTCCGTACTCGTCATACTGCCCATCGAACTCTTGGCCCTCGCCGCGGCCGTCGTACTCTTGCACCTGTGCCTTCAGTTCGTCGTCTAGGCGGCCTGCGAGCCCGGGGGCCATGCCCTGTTCGATCTCCCGAATGAAGGAGAAATGCTGCTCCAGCTTGTCTTTGTCGGCTCGACTGAGCGGCCCGCGCTTGAGATCATCGAACTGCTCGGTGACGAGATCGAGCACGCTCTGCCGGCGTTTCTGAATGCGCAGCTCTGCTTCTTGCGAGCCAGGCGAGGCGCCCAGGTTCATGAACTGCTTGTAGGCCGTCCACGGATTGTTGATGGCCTGCACGGCCTGGTTCGGCCCCGAGTACGAGATGTAGTTCAGGCCGCGGCGGTCTTGCGAGTAGCCGACCATCAGGTTGAGCGGCGGTCGTCGTCCCCCCTCGGGCCCTGGATTTATGTGGCGCGCCAGGTAGTAGTCGATGGATTCCCCCTGCGCGAGCCAGTCATCGTCACTGGCAAACTGCGCCGTCAGCTTGTGCGCCATGCCCTTGCCGTGGTCGTCTCCGCCGCCGCCATCTTGGCCGTAGCCCCGCGGGCTCATGTGGAGGCCGCGCGGAAACAGCAGCTTGGCGGCGTGAGGTACCAGGGGTTCATTGGCAGTTCCGCTCAAACTCTCGGCCGTCAGCGCGCCATAGGGGCCCGTCGGAAACCAGCGGTCAAGATTGACGCCGTTGCAGCAGAAGAAGACGCCGAAGCGTTTGATAGGGGCTGCAGCCTGAGCGTGCGCCTTGGGCGCGAGCGACTCGAGAAACGGCAGGCCTACCGCGACTCCACCTAAGCCACGCAGGAATGCGCGCCTCCTGAACTCCACTTTGCGTGACAACTTGCGGCTCCTCTATTCGATCGGGTTGGGGGCTCGGAAACGAAAGCCCGGGGTCGTGGTCAGCGCTAGAGCGAGCGCGAGAGCCGAGCGTGGTGTTTCAGAGAGCGCCTGGCGCACGGCTTCGTCTTCGTCGGTTTTGGAGCGTCCGTAGGCGTATTCGAGCCATTTGCCGGCGTAGCAAGCGCGCGCCTCGGCGCTGCGCGAGAGGGCCTGAACGAGCTCTGCCGCGCTCGCGAAGGTCACGGGCTGGCCATCGATGGTAGACGTGCCCGTGGTATCGATGGCCGTCGAGTTATCAGTTTGACGTAGCTGCCCAATCGCGTCGAACTGCTCGAAAGCGAAGCCGGGCGGATTAATCATCGCGTGACAGCCCGCGCACGAGGGCTCACCCGTCAGCGCCTCGACCTGCTGACGGGTGGTCTTGATCCGGTCAGAGGCTGGCGGCAGGGGCGCCATGCTCGCGCCGGGTGGAGGGTCGGGTATCACGCGGCACAGCACATCCCGCGCCACGAACAGACCTCGGTGAATCGGGTCGGTGCGGATCGCATAGGCGTTCGATGCCAAGAAGCCGGCTTGCATCAGGAAGCCTGCTCGCTCTCCCGCGCCGAAGGCGAGCTTCTGAAATCCAGAGCCTGAAACCGTTTTTCCGTAGATCGGTGCGAGGGCCGAATCCGCGTAGGCGAAGGGCGCGCTCAATAGCTCGGCAATGCCGCCTGTACCTTGAAACACCACGTCTTTGACGAATAGTTCGGACGCCTCCGTCAGTTTCGATGCCATGTCGGCGGGTGCAAATGGATACGCGTGCGGGTCGGGCGCCACCTTTTTGAATGCCGAAAAGCGCAGGGCTTGGGCGTGAAATGACAAAAGTGACGCTTGTGCCTGGGCATCGGGCAGCAGCCGCTGGGCCGCAGCCGTGACGTCTGCGGGCGTCGCTAGTTGGCCCGCTTCGGCCGCGTGGAAAAGCTGATCATCGGGCATAGAGCCCCACAGAAAATACGAAAGCCGGCTCGCCATCTCCCACGAGCTCAAGGCAATCAGGCCGTCTGCGGCGACGTGTTCACCGAGCTCAGTCCGGTATAGGAAGTGGGGCGATTGGAGCAGCGCCTCGACCACGAGCCTGACGCCATCGCGAAAAGCGTCACCGGAGCCCACCAGCTCGCTGCCCCGTGCGAAGAGGCCAGCGAAGCGCCGCTTTTCTGGGTCTGTCAACGGACGACGAAAGGCTCGCTTGCCAAGCTCCGCAGTCAGCTCCTCGGCGCAGCCCGGGCTTTGCTCGATGCAGGCGACGAAGCGGCTCGGAAATGCACGGTCGCCCGCGGCCTTTTCGGCCAACTCTTCGGCTGCCGCCCGGTATTGCGGACCCAGTCGACCGTCGACCCGCAGACCGATGCTGTTGTCGAACGCATAGCCGTCGGACGCATCGGGCGCGAACGCGACTGCTGGCCTCTCGGTCACACCAAGCAAGGCCGCCACCGTTCTGTCGTACTGAGCATGGGTCAACCGAGCCACGCGCGTGACGGCCGGGACCGCTACCCGCGGAGCCGTAGCGCTGCCACCGATACCTGGCGCGTTGGCCGCTGGCGCCCCGTCTGCTGACGCTACGTGGGTTGTGCAGCCGAGCGTCGCGAGCGCCAAACAAGACACCAAAAGCGTTCCGCGCATCGCTGATGAAGACGCGCGGGGCAGAGCATGTAGCTCAACGAAATCGCCAGAGGCTGACTAGGAGCCGCCGAGCGCGCGTCCTCGCGACCGCCTGAAGGCGCCAAAGAGGCCAAGCAGCACGAGCCAAGGTGACGAGGAGTCGCCGTTGGTTGAGCCAGACGGCGCCGCAACGCAGCCACTCGAGTCACTGGGCCCGGGTTGAGGGCGAGCGATGACTCCGGTAGAACCGCCCGCTGGCATTGACGGGGCTCCGGAGGGAGATCCCGCGCTTCCCGCCGCAACTCCGCCAGTCGAGGTCTGAGTCGCGCCGGCGGTGCTCGGTGCAGTACCGCCGGAGCCACCACCACCCAGTCCCGACGAACCACCGGTACCGGGGCCAATTGCCTCCGGCGTCACGGCTGCCAGCAGGTTCAGCTCGTCAATATTCCAATTTCCGGGAGCGGCAGCGGTTGTTTCTAGCCGGATGTAGCGCGCCTTCTGGGTAGGAAAGGACTTCACGTCCGATGTGCCGTAGTCCAGGTTAGCGATCGGGGTCCCCCAATTGGCCGGATCGTTGCTGGCAAAGAGCTCGAACGCTGCCGAAGCCTGCGCGGCACCGATGGCGAAGACAATGTAGATCTGATCGAACGCTACCTCTTCGCCTAGGTCGACCTGATACCACTGGCCCACCGCCTGCGCTGTGCGTGGTTGCCAAGTCTGAGTCATTTGCCCATCAATGGCGTGGGTCACCGTCTGGCCTTCGCCCTCCGGAGCGGCATCGGCGTAGGCCGTTGGTTCCCAATCCTTGCGGCTCAGAAACATGCGGTCGCCCGCGACGGGCACGTAAGGGTGACCATAAACCTCGATTTCATTCACCGTCTGGTTCACGTAGCCGCCGCTGACATAGACCGCAGCGAAGCTGAAGTTGAGGAAACGAGCCGGCTGGGCAGCGGGCATGCGATCGGGCACCGGCGGTGCATCGTTGATCCACGAAAGTCCGAGAAATTCTTGGTTCGCGTTCTCGGAATCCGGCACTTTGCCCAGGCCCGTCACGAGATCGTAGGTGGGTGGCAACTTGCTCGGTCCGGAGTAGGCCGACCAATAAATCTGGTACTTGAGTGGCGCGAACGCCGTCTTGACGACTACCCGATCCACCACGAACACGTCGCCCAGGTCGAGCGTGATGTTGCCGGCCTTGCCCGTGCTCGTGGAGTCGTCGCCATCGAACGCGTTTTCAGGGTTATCGGTGTGATTGGCATTGTCCGGTCCAGGACCCACGTAGCGGATGACGCCGCTCAAGACCGCCTTGTTCAGCGCGATGTTCGCGTCCTTGCTGGGGTCGGACGAAGCCAAGGGAGAGTAGCCCATGAAAGTCGGCGCGTTGGACTCGCCCGCAGCTAGGTGTGTGAACGTCGATAGAGCGAAGACAAGTGGTACCGCCGAGGGACGCATGAGCGAATGAGCCATACGGGTGATGACGCTTCAGCGCCGGCACCTGGCTCAACGAACCGCCTGGATAGCGCCTTGGCGGGGAAACAAGCTATTCTACGGGGTGGCCGCGCCATACCCAGAGCAGCGCCTCAGGCAGCGTCTGGCCCACCACCCTGCCATCGCTATGGTAGGCGTTGACGGCGCGATCGTAGTGATAGTGGTAGCCGGCAGAGGCCAGGGCCGCGGCCATGCGCTGGTTGGCAACGTCGAAGTTGCGATAGGCCGCTGGCCCATGCGTCGGGTCGCCTTCGAAGCCCGGCGTCCCGTTGTCTTTGTCACCGGACTCTAGCCACACGCGAACTTGCCTGGGACGCGTCTCCCAGGCGCAGCCCTGCAAAGACTGGCAGGCATCTCGCGTGAGCTGGACGTCGCATGGGCCAAGTGCACCAAC
This sequence comes from Myxococcales bacterium, assembly GCA_043752365.1. GTDB lineage: Bacteria > Myxococcota_A > Polyangia > Polyangiales > Polyangiaceae > PMG-095. Next base: position 8,019 of record JAYUYU010000674.1, read on the forward strand.
TCCGGGCAGCCGCGGATTCTCGCAGCGCTCGACAGTGAGTCCGCGCGGCGGTTCCGTCAGCTCGACGAAATGCGGGTCGAGGTCGTGGTACACCCAACAACCGTGGGGCAGCGGCGTGGGCTCGGTGATCTGAGAAACGAAGGTTCCCGAGTAGCTCAGAACGCGACGAAACAGGTCCGGGTGCCACCAGGCCATCGAAAACGCGGCGGCTCCGCCCGAGCTGGCTCCGAAGGTACCCCGACCATTCGGGTCGTTGGTGAAAACCAAGTTTAGCCCCAGCTGTTGTTGCGCCTCAATCGCTGCGCGCGGCAGCACCTCGGTTTCCACGAACTCGGCATAGACGCCGGACACAGTGTCGTACTCGAGGCCACGCTGGCTGCCCTGAGCATCCCCGCCACCGTTGTCCACGAAGAGCGTGACGAGGGGCGGCAGTTGCTTCTTGGCGCTGAGGTTGTCGATCGAGGTGACGAGCTGGCCCTGAAAACCGGCACCAGCGTCCTGAGCGACGATGATGGAGGCGGCGCGCCCCTCTACGTAGCGCGCGGGCACGAACACGCTGACCTTGCGCTGAAACGGACCGTTGATGCCCGGATAGATCGCGCTCTGCGAGCTGTCCATGACGAAGGAGAATTGCCTGCTTTGAAGCACGTCCTTGTCATAGTGAATGAGCGGAGCGTCCGCCCAATCCGGGCCGATGGTGCGCACACCATCGCCCTCGGCGCTCACTTCGGGCAGCCCTGGCGGCCCGACATGCGGCTGGTTGTCGGGCCCCCCAGCCACGCCGCCGGTAGCCGCCAACGCGTCCGCACCCGCGGCGCCGCCGCCACCGGCCTGTGCTGCCCCGCCCTGCGCGCCGGACGAAGCCCCGCCTTGCGCCGCGACGCCGCCCGCGACCGAGCCGACCCGAGCGCTGCCTGCGGCAGGGCTCGAGACCGCACGAGGCGTACCCTCGCCGCAGCCGCACAAGACGGCCACCAGCCCCGTGACGCAGGCCGCCCGGAGCACAAACCCGCTGCGTCGAGTCAGACGCCGCCGGCCCCGCCTGCCGGATCTGGGTCAGGACTGGCACCTCCGGCACCGTCGTCAGTGCTGTCGGTGAAGGTGATGTCGTCAACGGTAATCCGTCCGTCGAAGGGGGTGTCCGTGGACCCGGCCCACGTGAACGACCACTGAAGAGACAAGATGTCCGAGCCGTCCGTGGTCGCCGAAGGCTTGCCGCCCATCAGCTCTGTCCAAAGGACCACATGGGTGGTGGGCACGTCGCTGACTGGCACGGAGATGCTCGGAGCAACGCAATCTTGATGGGGTTGTGCCGGGCTGGCCGGCAGGCATGCTCCGTTGTAGTCCTGCGTCGAGCTCGCCTTGTTGCGGTTGGTGAGCGCGGAAAACTGAACGCTGCCGGTCGGACCTGGCTTGCCGTGGATGCTGAAGCGCACTCCTCGGTACTGCGAGGCATCGAAGCAACCCGCAAACCACACCCCAGCGCCAGCGTAGTCGTTGACCTGTCCATCGAACCCCAGAAACTCGCCTGCCACCGCGCGGGCCTGGGGATAGACGTAGATGCCACCGCCTAAGTCGCCCGGACTCTGCCAACGACCGGCCACGAGATCGTCAAAGCTCGTGATGGTGGGCTGCGTCGGCACGGTCCCCGCACAAGTGAAAGTCACTGCCGGCGTGCCACCTGAGCCCGCGCTAGCCATCGAGCCGGCGTTGCCACCTGAACCGGCGCCAGCCACCGAGCCCGCATTGCCACCCAAGCCCGCGCTAGCCATCGAGCCGGCATTGCCGCCCACGCTCGCAGCGGCGGCGCCACCGCCCATACCGCCCGTGTCAACAATTGCCGCGCTGCCCGCGGCCGGCTGGCTACTACCACCTCCAGTGCTTAGGGAGCCGGCGCTGCCGCCCGTTTGACCCGGCAAGCTTGCCGGGTTCTCGCCGCACGCGACAAACACGAGGGCTAGCGAAGCGAGACCAACACCAATCTTGGGCATCGCGGATGAAGACGCGCGGGAAGGGGCACGTAGCTCAACGAAAATGTCAGCCCACGAGCCGCTCCGACAGTTTCTCAGCTGCGGGCTCGCGGAGAGGCCAAGACCGCCGCCGCCAAGGGCGGGGGGGGGGGGGGGGTAAATAACGGAGTGCAGACGGAAGCGGGACGGGTAGCTCCCTCCTGACCATTGACTCCCGCTTTTCAAGACAAGGACGGACGCGAGCAGCGCTACCGTCGCGGCGCTCACGTACAGACGCCAGCAGGCGCGGCAGCCGAAGCCCGTGGGCTCATGAAGATTGCCCACGCCACGGCCTCCGGCTTGCTGGGTGGTGTACTTTCGGGCTGGCACTCGGCCGAGGACACTCGCGCTCGATGGGCATCGCTCGGTTTGTCGCAAAAGTTCATCTGCGACGGCCTCAATGTTCCCGTTGCACGCACGGTAATGCAACAGCGCTCGGACGCAGTAACCGCCATCAGCACTATCAATATCTGATCGGCACCGGCCAACAGCGCATTCGAGGTGACATTGACGCTGCCGCAAACACGATTTTTTGGGGTGTTCCAAACGCGACCTCCGTCCTACTCGGCGGCGAATGGCGTGGTGCTCTCGTGGCTCCCAAGGCCAGCGTC
>JAYUYU010000675.1:0-10618 GCA_043752365.1 Myxococcales bacterium
GGGCCCGGGGGCGAGCGGCGCTTGACCGGCGCAGGCGAACACGGCCAAAGCCGCTGCACACGAGCGCAGCAGGCTCGCCTCGCGAGAAACCGACGCCACCTTCAGCCCTTGCGGAGCTTGAGCTCGGCCGGCGTAGCTGGAGCGCGTTCGCTGTCAGGCGAGGTGCGGGGTGCCACGGGCTGCACGTCCGAGGTGCGCTCAATCGACGGCTGCGAGCTGCGGTACGAGCCGGGGACGGGGGTGGTGCGCGGCACGTAGGGTGCGGGGCCCTTGTGTGACGCCAAAATTCGCTCGACCTCTTGGCTGAGCGAGGGCGGCCGAATGGAGGGGGCGGAACGCCGCACCGAAGTCGGCGGCGGCTCGCTATCGGTTCGTAGCGGCGCCTCAGTGCGTTGGTATTGAACGGACAGGGTCGCGCGATCGGCCAAGATTTCGGAGCCCAGCTTCATGCCGCTGCCCTCGCGGGCCGAGCGCTCGGCGGCCGTGACGGCGCCAACCGCCAAGTGTCGCAGCACCCGCGTGGCCCGGGGACGACCCACCACGCCGACCGTCAGCGCGAACCCCAGATCGGTGCGCTTGAGCTCGAACAGCGTGGGCGTCTCGACGAAGGGGTGATCGAGGAAGGCTTGCAGGCGCGCCACGGTGCCGTGCAAATCTCCGTATTTGGCGACGCCGCCCTGGTTCAACGCGCGGGCCGCGAGCTCTTGCCCGACGGCTTCGAGCACTCGCCCCGTGCCGTCGCCCAGCAGGCTGTCAATGAAGAGCAAAAGCTCTTCACCGTCGTCGAGTAGGATGGTGTCGAGTGCAGCGCTGGCGCGCAGCCGGTCGAGCGAGGCGTGCGGCAACAAGCGACGCGGTACTTTTTCAGTGAGAAGCGCGAGCCCGGTCGTGCCGTATTGGCGCTCTAGCGCCTCGAGCACTCCTCGCAAGAACCAGCTTCTCAGTCGATGCGTCAACCTGTGTGGCCCCTCTAAGTTACCCGTGCGCTGTACGCTACCTCGGGTTGCCTCGGAGTGCGAGCAGTATGTGGGTGGAGCTGCGCCTTCGTCACCAACCATCAAACTCGGACCACGGCAGACCTCGAGGCAGGCCAAAACCGTGGCGGTTAGGCAGTCGGGTCTAGGGGGCAGTGCGCGCCTTCGCGCACTGCGTCAGGACATCAGGCGCGATCCAACGCGGCCAGCAGATCCTCGAGCAAGTCATCGGTTTCCTCGATCCCGACCGACAAGCGTATCAAGGCGGGATTGATGCCGATCTTCTCCAGATCGTCGTCGCTGAGCTCGAAAAAGCTCATGATCGCGGGCTGCTCGATCAAGCTTTCAACGCCGCCGAGCGACGCTGCAATTTGAGGGATGCGGGCGGCGTCGACCACGCGCGAGGCCGCGGCGCGCCCACCCCGCACTACGAAACTGACCACGGCACCGCCGCCGCGCATTTGCGTAGAGGCGATGGGATACGACGGGTGACTCTCGAGCCAGGGGTAGTGGACGCGCTCGACCCTGGGGTGCTGCTCCAGCGCCTTGGCTAGCGCGAGCGCACTCTGGTTCTGCCGCTCGACGCGCAGCGCCAAGGTCTTCAGCCCGCGCATGATCAGGAAAGCGGCGTGCGGGTCCAGCACGCCGCCGACCACCCCGCGCGTGTCGCGCAGCAGCGAGATCATGTGCGCGGGGCCAGCCACGACGCCGCCCAGTACGTCGTTGTGCCCGGACAGGTACTTGGTCGCGCTGTGCAGCACCAAATCGATGCCGAGCGCCAACGGCGTGGAGTTGACGGGCGTCGCGAAGGTCGAGTCGACCAGCGTGCGAATGCGGCCCTTCGCCTTGACGGTGGCTGCAAGCTTCTCCAAGTCGACGCAAAAATTCAGGGGGTTGGTCGGCGACTCCGTCACCACGAGCCGCGTGTTGGGGCGCAGCGCGGCATCCAGCGCGGCCAAGTCACCCGCGGCGACCACCGTATGCTCGACGCCAAAGCGCAGCAGCGTTTGCGTCACCAGCTGGCGCGTGCGCCGGTAGCAATCGCGGAACAAGACCACATGATCGCCCGCTTTGAGCAAGGCGAGCATGGTCGTGCTGGTCGCGGCCATGCCGCTGGCGAACGCGACGGCGTCTTCGGCGCCTTCCAAGGCGGCCACGCGTAGTTCCAGCTCGCGGACGGTGGGGTTGCCGTAGCGGCCGTACTCTTCGCGCTCCGGATCCGGATCCTCACCGCGCATGTAGCGTTCGAGCGTGGCCGTGTTCTCGAACGTGTAAGTGGCCGTTTGAGCGATCGAAGGGGTCAGGGTGTGATGTGAGCGCGCCCGCACGATGCCGGCGTGCACGGCGTCGGTGGACGTCGTCGATTTGTGTTTGGATTGACTCATGCTGCCTCGCCGGCAGCGGGGACGCGGAGCGCCTGCTGCACCAGCTCGAAGACTTGCGTCGCGGCTCGGTCGAGCGCGACGATCTGATTGGCTTCTGGACTCTTGCTACGGCGTAACTTCAGCTCGACGCCGCCATTTTCTAACGACTTTTTCCCGACCGTGAGCCGTACCGGCACGCCCAGCAGATCGGCGTCTTTGAATTTGACGCCAGGGCGCTCTTCGCGATCGTCAACCAGTACTTCGAGGCCCAGCTGGCCAAGTTCGCGCTCCAAGCGCTGGCTGGCCTCCAGCACTGCCGGCTCCACTCCGAGCTGCACCAGCTGGACCTGGAATGGCGCCACCGCCATGGGCCAAACGATGCCGTCCTGATCGTGATGCTGCTCGACGAGCGCGCCCAACAGCCGCGAGATGCCGATGCCGTAACAGCCCATGACTACCAATTGCTGCACGCCCTTGTCGTCGAGGAACACCGCCTTCATGGCGTCCGAATACTTGGTGCCGAGCAGGAAAATGTGTCCGACCTCGATGCCACGATACAGCTTCAGCGAGGCGCCGCACTCGGGGCACAAATCGCCGTCGACCACGCTGCGAATGTCGGCCACCGCCCCCTCGAAGTCGCGGCCGTAGGCGACGTGCAGCAGGTGATAGTCGGTTTCGTTGGCGCCCGTAACAGCGTCGGACACGCTGGCCGCGTCTCGATCCACCACCAGCTTGCCGGCGAACCCGACGGGGCCCGCGAAGCCGACGGCCGCCCCGGTCGCACGCCGGACCTCGTCAGCGCTGGCTAGTCGCACCTCGGCGACCCCCAGGGCGCGCGCCAGCTTCACTTCGTTGACCTCGTGATCGCCACGCACCACGGCCAACACGGCCTCTGCGCCCGCAACGTAAACCAGGCTCTTCAAAAAGCTGGTTTTCGGCAGCTTGGTGAATGCCACGACGTCGTCGATGCCGCCGTGGCCGGGCGTGTGCAGGCGTTCTTTCGGCAAAAGCTCGGCTAGAGCTGGGCCGCGCCGCGGGTAGGGCGGGCTGGTCGCCACCTCCAAATTGGCAGCGTAGGGGCACTGCAAACAGGCCGCCAGTTGGTCCTCGCCGCTTTGAACCAGGACCTGAAATTCTTCGCTGCGCGAGCCACCGATCGAACCGCCGTCGGCGTTGACCACGCGGTAGTGAAAGCCCATGCGCTCGAAGATGCGCTGGTACGCGCTGCGCATGGCCGCGTAGCTCTCGAGGGCACGCCGCTCGTCCACGTCGAACGAGTAAGCGTCTTTCATGATGAACTCGCGCGCGCGCAGCAGTCCGCCGCGCGGGCGGGGTTCGTCGCGAAACTTGGTTTGGATTTGGTAGAGGTTCTTGGGCAGGTCCCGGTAGCTCTTGATTTCACGCCGCGCGAGATCAGTAATGATCTCTTCGTGCGTGGGGCCCAAGTGGTAGTCGCCCCCCTTACGGTCCTTCAGCCGCAACAGCACGTCGCCGTAGGCGTCCCAGCGCCCGCTTTCTCGAAAGTACTCGGCAGGCAACAGCGCGGGCAGAAGCAGCTCCAGCGCGCCGGCCTTTTCCAGCTCGTCCCTCACGATGCGCTCGAGCTTTCGCAGCACTTTGAGGCCGAGCGGCAGGTAGGCGTAAATACCGGCCCCGACCCGGCGCGCATAACCGGCGCGCAGCAGCAGCACATGGCTCACGCTGGTGGCGTCCGAAGGAGCCTCCTTAAGCGTCGGAATCAAGGCGCGCGCGTAACGCATCGGTGGGACGCGCGTCCTAGCATGGGCTCGAGTGAGTCACCATAAAGTGCTGTAATTCTAATACGTTAACCTTCTGCTTTGGCGCGCCGGCCGAGCGCGATTTGGCTATTCTACAGTTGTCGCACCGGAGAATGGGAGTATGTTCCCCGCCCCGACATGCCGCCTAGCACGACCAGCAGCCAGAGCCAGACTTGGAAAGAACTCCTGAACGGTCAGATTCGCGAAGATTGGGCGCGAGAGATCGACGTCTTCGAGACGCAGATTGAGCTGCGCAAGAAGGGCAAGTTCGAAGAGAAGATGTTCGCCGAGACGCGCCTGCGTCGCGGTATTTACGGTCAACGCTACGACAATGGCCAGCGTCACGACGGCGAGAAGACGCAAGAGCTCAAGTTCCCGTGCGGTGACCTGACCAAGGGCCCGGTCACGGTCTTCGACGCGCCGGGCATGCTGCGCATCAAGATCCCGTACGGGAAGATGACAGCCGCGCAGATGGACGTGCTTTGCGATACGGCCGAAGAGTATTCGGACCAAATTCTGCACGTTACGACGCGCCAAGATATCCAGCTTCACTTCATTCACATCGAAGACACACCCGATCTGATGCGGCGCTTGGCCGCGGTTGGCATCACCACGCGCGAGGCCTGCGGCAACTCGGTGCGCAACGTGACGGCCTGCCCGTACGCGGGTGTTTGCAACACAGAGACGTTCGACGTGACGCCTTATGCGCACGCAGCCACGTTCTTTCTGTTGGGCCACGACGATACCCAGGACTTTGGCCGCAAGGTAAAGGTGGCGTTCTCGGGCTGCAAAGATCAGCCCTGCGCGCTGGTAAATTTTCACGACATTGGCGGCATTGCCAAGGTGCGTGACGGCAAGCGCGGCTTCGAGTTTTACGTCGGCGGCGGGCTCGGCTCGGTGCCCTATCCGGCCGCGCTGGTGTCTGACTTCATCCCCGAAGAAGAGCTTTTGCCCATGTGCCAGGCCGTGGCGCGTGTGTTCGCCCGCCTGGGCGAGCGTGAGAATCGCTCCAAGGCGCGCATCAAGTTCCTGGTGAAGAAGCTCGGGCTCGAAGAGTTCAAGCGCTTGGTGTTCGAGGAGCGCACCAAGCTGCGTACCGACGAGCGTTGGACCTCGTTCTTGGCCGAGCTGCACGCTACGGACGAAGCCCCGCTGAAGGCGCCAAGTGAGCTCTCTGGCGCGCGTCCGGCTGCCTTCGAAGCTTGGGCCAAAACCAACGTCTTGCCGCAGAGTCAGTCGGGCTACTCGACCGCCAAAATCAACCTGCCGCTCGGTGACTTTTCGCCCACGCAGGGGCGCGCCATCGCCAACCTGATGCGCAAGTACACCGGTGACACGCTGCGCACGACGGTCGATCAGAACCTGATGTTTCGCTGGGTGCCAAACGGAGATTTGCCGGCGCTGTTCAGCGAGCTTTCGGCCGTCGGCTTGGCCGAAGCCGGCGCCGACACCATCACCGACATCACGTCGTGCCCCGGCACCGACACCTGCAAGCTGGGCATCTCGTCGTCGCGCGGCTTGGCCGGCGAGCTGCGCCGTCAGCTGAAGGTGCTCGAGCCCGAGCTCGATCCGGCGACCAAGGCGCTGCACATCAAGACCAGCGGCTGCTTCAACAGCTGCGCACAGCACCACGTTGCCGACATCGGCTTTTTGGGCGTGAGCCGGAACGTCAACGGCCGGCGCGTGCCGCACTTCCAGCTGGTGGTGGGTGGCGAGCTAACGAACAACGCCGCCAACTACGGCCTGGCCATCGGCGCGATTCCTTCCAAGAACGTGCCCAAAGCCGTCAAAATGGTCACGGATTTCTATATCCGCGACAAGCAGCCGGGCGAAACCTTCAAGGGCTTCATCGACCGCGTCGGCAAGAAGCCAATCCGCAAGATTGTCGACGAGCTGAACCAAGTGCCAAGCTACGAGCAGGACCCCAGTTACTATTCCGACTGGGGTGATCCGCGTGAATACACCGTCGGTGACCAGGGCGTCGGCGAGTGCGCCGGCGAGGTCGTGCCGTTGGTCGAAATGGGGCTGGCTGCCAGCGAGCGCGAGGTGTTCGAAGCGCAAATTTTACTCGACGAGGGCAAGCCCGCCGAGGCGGCGGCCCGCGCCTTCAGCGCCATGCTGGTGGCGGCTCGGGCGCTTACCCGGCAGAAGAACGAAAACCTGAGCGACCAAGCACCCGAGGTCGTGAGCGAGTTCAAGACGCACTTCGTCGACACGAAGCTGTTCTGGGACACCTACGCACACGGCAAGTTCGCGCAATACTTCTTCAAGGCTTACGAGGAGCCGGCCAAGAACCCGTCGAAAGAGACCGCGCACATGTTGGTCGAAGAAGCGCAGCTGTTCGTGGACGCCGCCTACCAGTGCTACACGAAGACCGGCAATCTAGCCTCCGGGAGCGCAGCTCCCGCCCCGCTGAAGTGAATTCAGCGGGGCCCCAGCCTCAGGTTTTGGGGCCCCGACCCAAAACATCAGGTTTGCTCGATGGAACGAGTGGAAGATCATGAAATCGGAAAAGCTTCAGATCAAGTTCTTTGCCAAGCCGAACGCGGCGTTCGACGTCGAGGCCGTGGTGCCGGTGTTTCACCGCTTCATTCGCGAGCACGCCTTCGATGAGTTGATGATCGACGTGGCCGATTACAAGCACGTGCATCAGGGGCCCGGCGTCGCGCTGGTTGGTGACGCCAACGACTACTTTTTGGACGAAGGTGAGGGCCGCCCCGGCTTGCTGTTCAGCCGCAAACGCCACGGTTCGGGTCCCGAGGGGCGCCTGCGTGAAGGCTTCGCGCGGGCGCTCAAGGCGTGCAGCCTGCTCGAGGCCGCGCCCGAGCTAAGCGGCAAGCTGGTGTTCGCCACGGACGAGATTTTGCTTCGCTTGCCGGATCGCCTGCGGGCGCCGAACGACGACGCGAGCTTCGCCGAGGCCACAGCGGAGGTCACGGCGCTGCTGGACAAGCTGTACGGCGCCGGCACGTTTTCGATCGAGCGCGGCGCGCCGGCTCCGGAGCCTCTTACTCTGCGAGTGAAAACCAAGGCCGCGCCAGCCCTCTCGGCGTTGCTAGCGACGCTCGGCGGCTAAGCACCTCCCGTAGCGCACTCAGGCTAGGACGGCGTCGCCGAGCCTGAGCGTGCCGGAACCCTCGTGAATCAGGTTCATACCGAACCACACCTTGCTGTCCTCCAGCCGGTAGTGGGAGAGCGTGCGCAACGGTTCCTTGCCTTGCTCGCCCGTGCTCGGATCGATCGTGATGACCACACACCTTTCGCAGCGCTTCACGCCGCGAAAGGTTAGCCCGCCGATCCGTAGCTCGTTGAAAGAGTCCTCCGCGTACGGTTCAGCGCCAGAAATTACCAGGTTAGGGCGGAAACGCCGCATCTCGACCGGCTCGGTCAAGCGCTGGTTCAGGTCGTCGAGCGACGTCTCGGACATCAGCATGAGTGGGTAGGCGTCGGCGAAGCTCACGATGTCGCCGGGACGCGCGCGCTTGGGGTTCACTTCACGCCGCTCTGAATCGGGCATGTACAACAGTCGTAGCTCGGCGTTGAACGACTCGGAGAACCAACGACTGCCGCCAGGGTGCTCGAGCGCGCTGCCGTCGTTGTCCCACACGCGGTACTGGCGTCGTTCGTGCGCGTGGTCCGGCGACAACGCCAGCGGCAGCTCGAGGGTTGGCTTGCCCGGCGCTGAAACGAGCAGTCTTTCAGCTTCGAGCTGGGTCGTGACGCGACACAGCCGTGGCAGCTCGCGCTGCGTAACGAACGTGCCCGCGCTATCGACGAGCATGTAGCGACGGTCTAAGGCCAAGCCGCGTTCGACCACGTCCGCTTGCGTGAGCGCGATGCCGCCACATGCCTTTATCGGGTAGATGAAGAGCCCGGACAGCAGCACGACCGCCACTATATGAGCTTTGTTTTTCGTGTCGTCGTCGACGCGCAGCCACGACGGAGCCTGGCGGTCCGACGCCGCTGACTAGGCTGCGTAGCTTCGCGATATCACTGCGAAAACAGCGCGGCTAGCCGGCGCATGCGCGCTGCGCGCGCTGCATTCGTGACGGAAAGCTTTGCTCTCGCGGGTGCGAGCTGGTCGTGGCTTGCCCGCCCCGCCGTGGGTGCGGGTTGAAGTCAGAACACATCCAAGGTTACTCCACTTGCATGGCTGTTCACGACTCGGCGCGCCCTCTCCCTCCGCTCAGCGCGCCGCCAATGCGCGCCTCCCTCTCGGGCGAGGCTCCGCGCTCGGGCTTTGCGCCGGCTGACGTGCCGCGCTTCGATGGCGACGTGAATGAAGGCTCGGAGCCGCGGGCGCTTGGTACCTTTGCGCCCGAGCGCGCGCTAGACGACCAAATTGCCGACTTGGAGCGCTGGGCGCTCGGTAACTTGGCGCGAGACAGGCGCGAGAAAACGCGCTTCTGGGTGCTGCGCGGGCTGGCGTTTCTGGGTGCTGCTGGGGCGGCCGTCGCCGCTGGCTTCGGCGTCTCCAAGCTGGCAATCGTGCTTTCCGCCTTGGCGGCGTTGGCCGTGGCGGTCGACGCTGCGTGGCCGTCGGGCTCCTTCAGGAACTCGCACCAGCGCGCGGTGTACGACCTGCGCGAGCTGCAAAACACGTTGAAGCTACGCTGGGACAAGGTGCGGCTGGCACATCCCGACCCCGGCGCGCGCGAGCGCGTGGCGCACGCACTGGCGCTGCTCGACTCAGTGCAAAGCAAGCGTGAAGAGATCGGCAAGTACCTGGGCAACGCGGAGCCGAGCCCGGGCGTGCAACGCAGGTAGGCGCAACGCGGCTAGGGTGCAGCGCGCGACGGTGCTAGGGGCGGCGGGCAGCCTTCAGTCGCGCGCACTTTGGCGCACCCGGTCGAGGGTCATAGCGACGACGATGATCACGCCGGTCAGGATTTCCTGAATCCAATTAGGCATGCCCAGGTGGGTGCAGCCGGCCTTGATGACCGTGAGCAAGAGCGCGCCGATCAATGTTCCGGCGACCGAGCCTTGCCCGCCCGCGAGCGAGCCACCGCCGATCACGACTGCCGCGATGGCTTCCAGCTCCAGGCCCATGGAGTCGGTAGGGTCACCCACCGTGAGCGTCGAAAACTCGAGGATCCCCGCCAAGCCTGCCAAGAGGCCGCCCAACGTGTAGATGGCGAGCCGCACTTTGGCCACTGGCACGCCGCACAGCCTGGCCGTCAGCTCGTTCGAGCCGACCGCGACGGCGTGACGACCGAGACGCGTGTAGCTCAGCAACACCGCGAATAGCACCGCCGCGGCCAGCGCCAACCAAACGCCGTAAGGGACCAGCCGTTCGCCAGGCAGTACGGCCATCAAGTCGTCCAAGCCGCGCGCTGGAGCGTCGATCTTCTGCTCGTCCGCCAAGCCCTTGGCGATACCGCGCAGGGCCGTCATGGTGCCTAGGGTGGCGATGAACGGGGTGATACGTAGCCCTACGACCAACGCGCCGTTCAGCGCGCCTGCGCAGGCTCCGACCGCTAGCGCGGTCAGCACGGCCGTGGCTGGACTGGCGCCAGCCTGCAACGACTTCGCGACCACCACTGTCGAAAACGCTACGGCGGAGCCGACCGACAGATCGATGCCGCCGTGAATGATGATCAGCGCCATGCCGATGGCGGCGATGGCGACAACCACGGTTTGCCGCAGCATGGTCACCAGGTTCAACGTGCGCAGGAAGGTGTCGGGCGTCAGAGCTGCGAACAGGCAGTACACGCAGATCAGCGCCACCAGCGGGCCAAACCAAGGCTTTCGCAGCCAGCTGCCCAGCAAGCTTTTCATCCGGTCGCCTCCAATAACAGCGCGTGCTCGTTCAGCTCGCCCACGGGGCGGACCGGGCCCAACTGACCGCGGACCATGACCGCGATGCGATCGCAGACGCCGACCAGCTCGGGCATGTAGCTCGACACCATCAACACGGCTTTGCCGCGGGCGGCCAGCTCGTCGATTAGCCGGTAAATGTCGGCGCGGCTGCCGACGTCGATGCCACGCGTCGGCTCGTCGAGGAGCAGGACGTCGACGTCTTGTTCGAGCAGCCGGGCAAGCGCCACCTTTTGCTGATTGCCGCCCGAAAGCCCGCGAACCCGCTGCTCGGGACCGCGGCAGCGCACGGAAAGCTTGCCGATCCAACGCTCGGCGGCGGTGCGGCTGCGAGCCGGCAGGGCCAAGCCCCACGGACCCAGCGCCGAGCTGCCGGACAACGTGATGTTCTCGGCGATGGACAGGCTTTCGGCCAAGCCTTCGCCCTTGCGATCTTCGGACAATAGCCCGACCTTGCGCGCCGCCAGCGCCACTGGCGTGGCCGCGACGCTGACACCGCCGACCAGCACCTGGCCGGAGTCTCGCGGGTCGAGGCCATAAATGGCCCGCAGCAGCTCGGTTCGGCCGGACCCGACCAACCCCGCGATGCCCACGACCTCGCCGCGCCGCACCCGCAAGCTGGCTTGCTGCGGCAAGCGTCGTCCTGATAGCTCACGTAGCTCGAGCAGTGTTTCGCCTGGCGTGC